>JAHFDV010000751.1 GCA_023248815.1 Myxococcales bacterium | reverse complement strand
GAGACTTCGGCGAGGACGGAGGTCGACATTTGAGGGGAAGACTATCGCCTGCGGTTCGTTTCGACGCGAGCCCGGAGACGCACAAATCAGGTCGTTGCACCCCGCAACGCAGCACTTGCTGTCCGCACCGACGATCGGTGTAGGCTCCTCCATCAATCGAAGAGGAGACGAGCATGGACCCGATCACACAGTTCAAAGAAAACTCGAAACGCACCTGGGCCACCTTTGGACCCTCGGAGATGATGACGGCCGCCGTTGCGCCGCGTCTCGTCCGAACGGCCGGAATTTCGCGGGGCTCACGAGTGCTCGACGTGGGGTGCGGGACCGGGGTCGTCGCGTTGACGGCAGCGCGTCTCGAGGCGTCGGTGACGGGAGTCGATCTCACCCGCGAGCTGATTGCACAGGCACGTGCGAATGCAGAGCTCATGAAAGTGTCCGTCGACTTCCAAGAGGGTGACGTGGAGGCTCTCGACTTCGCGGACGGCTCGTTCGATGTCGTCGTCAGCCAATTCGGTCACATGTTTGCACCACGCCCCGACGTCACGATTGGGGAAATGCTGCGCGTGCTCCGGCCTGGAGGAACCATCGCGTTCTCCACGTGGCCACCCGAACACTTCGTCGGCGCGATGTTCATGCTCATCGGAAAGTACGCTCCTCCACTGCCTCCCGGCGCGTCACCCCCTCCCCAATGGGGCGACCCACGCATCGTCCGCGAGCGGCTCGGAAGTGCGGTGAAAGACGTGCACTTCGAGCGCGATGTCATGCGCGTTCAAATTCTCAGCGTGCAGCACCATCGTATTTTGATGGAACGAAATATTGGTCCAATGACGAAGCTCGTCGAAACTCTCGAAGTGAGCAATCCCCAGAAGCTCGCCGAGCTGCGGCGCGAATTCGAGGAGCTCATCGCCCTCTCTTTCGAGGACAATCACATGCGGCAAGACTATCTGCTGACGCGCGCCGTCAAGATCTGAGTCTCCTGCGGCGTCTACGGAGTCACGAAAACCTCACTTGACGCCATTCCCTTTTATGTGAACACTGTTCACATCGTGCCGCGGGTTGGCAAGAAGGTCGATCTTCGCTCCGAAGACGGAGAGAGCACGCATGCTCGACTCCTCGGAGCGGCGCGGGATCTCGTGCTCGAAGCAGGCCCCGACCACATTTCTTTGCGGGAAGTCGCGCGGCGCGTGGGCATTTCTGCGCCGGCGGTTTATCGCCACTTCGAGAACAAGGACGCGCTCATCGCTGCGGCGTGCGCCCAGGGCTTCCAAGTCTTCGCGAGCTACCTAGTGCGCGCGCTCTCGGAACGTACCGCGCTCGGTCGTCTCCGCGCTTCGGGACGCCTCTATCTCCATTTCGGCCTCGAAAATCAGCAAGACTATCGTTTCATCTTCATGAGTCGGGGCGTCGTGGACGCCAAAGGCGGTTTGGCCGAGGCGAACGATGAAGCTACGACGTTCCGCTTTCTCGTCGACCGCGTCAGCGAGTGCATGCGCGAGAAGGTTTTGCGCAAGGGAGACAGCGACGTGGTTGCGGCGACGATCTGGGCGCACGTCCATGGCCTCGTCTCACTGCGCATCTCTGGTCACATGTCTTATGTCGGGGACGATCACGCGTTCGAGGAGTTCTACGTGCGCGCGGTCGACGAGCTTCTTCGAGGGCTCTCCGCCTGACCCCTTTTTTGTCATCGTTGTTAACATTGTTCACATCAAGGAGATTTCATGAACAGCATTGCAGGAAGAATGGCGGGGCAGATGAACGGAGACTTCGTCGTGTTTCTCATCGGCATGCGTTTCAACAGCTTTTGGAAAGTGCACAAGTGGTTGCCCGTCGTGCGCGCCATGCCGAGAATGCTGAAAGAGCTCACGGAGAAGCCAGACCTCGGATTTCTCGGAGGTGAATCGTGGCTCGGGCGCACCACCATCCTCCTTACCTACTGGAAGTCGAGTCGGCACCTCATCGACTACGCAAAGATGAAAGACGCCGAGCATCTTCCCGCGTGGAGAAGCTTCAACAAGCGCGTCGGTTCCAACAACCACGTCGGCGTCTGGCACGAGACGTATCGAATTC
>JAHFDV010000338.1 GCA_023248815.1 Myxococcales bacterium | reverse complement strand
CCGCCTTCGTGCAACCCGCAGGACCCGCGTGCTGTAGCTCTCGTCATCGCCGCGCTGCCCGATGCGGGAGAGGCGCCGTTCGTCGATGCTATCGCGAAAGCAACGAAGTCCATCTCCGTGATGGTCTACCAGATGGGTTACGGCGGAATTCTCGACGGCCTGAAGTCCAAGGCGCAGAACGGTGTTTCCATTCGCGTCATTCTCGACGTTCGGCAAAAGGACACGAACGACAAGTACAAGACTGCGCTCGAAGGCGTCGGCGCAGAAGTGCATTGGAGCGATGAAGCGTTCGCCAACATGCATGCGAAGGTGATGGTCATCGACGACGCCGAGGCCGTCATCTCGACCGGAAACTATTCGAAGACGTACATGCTGAAGGAACGAAACTTCGTCGTGACAGACCGCGATCCGCCGATGTCGTCGTTTTGAAGAACGTCTTCGAGGCCGACTTTGCGCGCAAGACGCCGGAGCTTTCGTGCACGCGACTTCTCGTCTCCCCCGTGAATGCGCGAAGCCGCGTTCTCGATTTCATCGCGAGTGCGAAGACCACGCTGACGATCGAGTCGATGCAGTTTCAGGATCCGGAAGTGCGCGAAGCCGTCGTCGATCGCGCGAGGGACGGTGTGAGCGTGCGCGTGCTCCTTGCCGAACCAGAGTGGATTTCTGCCAACGCGGCGGCGCTCGAGTTTCTATCGACCAACGGTATCCCTTCGCGGACGCGGCCCAATCTTCACGTGAAGGCGATCGTCGTCGATGGATCGTCGGCCTACGTCGGATCCGAAAACCTCAGTGCGACGTCACTCGACAAGAATCGCGAGATCGGACTCCTGACGCGCGAACCCGATGCGGTCGGAACCGTCCGCGCAACGTTCGAGCTCGACTGGACTGCGGCGACCAGTCCCTGATCTCAGAAAGTGCCGGAAAGCGCCACGGATCCGCCGTTCGCGAAGAATGCGGGCGCGACGTGAATGTTCTTCGCCGTCTTTCGCTCTTCCTCTTTGGGAGTGAGGAGAAGAATCGCCAATCCCGAGAGCGCGACGGCTCCGCCCGCGACGAAAAGGATCGTCGATGCGTCGGCCGCGCCGCCTCCCTTTGCATTGTCTTTCGAGTTTTGGCTCCACGCGATTCCACCGAGCACTGCGCCCGCCCCCATCACGACACCGCCGCCCGCGAGCGCCACCCAGCCTGCGGTATGAAGCCCGTTGGATTCTTTCGCCTTCGGCTCCACGGGTTTCGACGCGATCGGAGACGGGCCAGTCATCTCGGATGCAGTAGGTGCGAGGTCGATTACGATCTCCTCGAGCGATCCGTGCTCTCCGCTGCGGAGCGTCTTCGAGAACGTGTTGCGACCTGGCATCTCGACGCGGAGCTCGTGCTCGCCCGGCACGAGGTTCACGACGGTGCGCGAAAATTCGATAGAAACGGCTTTGCCGTCGAGGCGAACTAGCGCGCTACCTGGAAAATGGGAGACCTCGTTGCCGTTCTCTTTCCAGATCAAACGAACGCGCGGAACGTCTTTTTCGATCCGCTTCATCTCATCGCTCGCGAGGCGATCGCGATCGTCGTCTTTGGCGCGTCGCGCGAGCTCTGCGGCTTGGCGGTACGCATCATAGCCGGATGCGAGGCGCGCAATCTTCACGTAGCAATCCGCGAGATTGATGAGCGCGCCGACCGAGGGGCTGAGGCGATGACTCTCTTCGAAGAGCGGAATCGCGTCGATGCATTTGCCTGCGACTACGAGCTGCCGGCCCTTTGCAAAGGCGTCGTCGGCTCGGTCTCCTGCCATCGCGACCGAGCTCGCGAGGAGGGTCGTCGCGACAAGCGCGAGAGAGCAGATCGACGAGCGCGAACCACCATACCTTCCCATTGGTGCCACGTTATCCGATTCGCGAACCGTCAGCGACGGTCGCGAGGATCCGGCGTCGCGGGGGTCGGCTTCGGCCACGCCCGATTTTTTGGCGGTCGCGTGGTCGTGCCGGCGCGCACCGAGGACGCCGAAGGTGCGGACGACGCCGAGTGCGCTGCGCCGGCTGCTCCCGAGGGAGAAGAGCTTGGAGCTGTCGTTGCGCTCGGATTCGGGAGCGAAGGGAGTGCGGGCAGTATGGGAGCTCTTTCGACGTTATCTTCGACACTCTCTTGCGTGGGCGTCGATTCGGGCGATCGATTGAATCGGACGACACCAGCGCCGACAACGAGGATCGCCAGCGCCGAGGCTCCGAGCACGAACGTGCGACGACGTTTCGAAGGTAAGTCGTCGACGTTCTGGGTGGTTCCGCCCGTCAGCGTGAGTGCATTTTTTTGCTCGCGCGCGACGACCTGCTCGCGGGCTGCGGCGGTGTCGGGTCCGGGAAGAGTAGTGTTTTCGAGCGTCGAGTCGGCGATGGGCGGGATGCTCGGCAATGCGTTCGCGATCCGACGAATGCGCTCGGCCGCCGTGCCCGTCACGTAGGGCTCGAGCAGCTGCGCGAGCGCGGCAATGGTTGGCACGCGGTCCGAGACGTCTTTCACGAGACACTTTCGGATGACGTCTTCGAGACCCGCTTGCAGCTCGACGCCGAAATGGGCTGCAACGTGCGGTTCTTCGCGCAAGACGGCGACGACGTATTCCCCAGGATTCGTGCGATGAAAAGGGCTCTGACCCGTGAGCATTTGAAAGAGCGTGATCCCGAGGGACCAAATGTCTGCGCGCCCATCCACGTGTTTGGAGGCGCGCAGTTGTTCGGGAGCCATGTATTGCGGCGAGCCGAAGACTTCGTTCGTCCCCGTGAGCGCATCGATCTCGTTCGGGCCGGCTTTCGCCAAACCGAAGTCCAAGACCTTCACGATTTGTCGACCGTCTTTTCTTTCCGCGAGAAAGAGATTCGCGGGCTTGAGGTCGCGATGGACGAGTCCATGGGCATGCGCGTGCGCAACGCCTTCGAGTGCCTGCATGAAGTAGTCGAGCGCTTCGGCTTCGGAGAGACGACCCTTCTTGTGGATGAGGTGCTCGAGATCGATCCCGCGCAAGTACTCCATGACGATGTACGGGCGGCCGCTCGACATCTTTCCGAAATCGAGCACCCGAACGACGTGGTCGCTCTCGAGATGAACAGATGCTTTGGCTTCGCGCAAAAAGCGCGTCGCATGCACCTCGGTGCGCGCGTGCTCTTCTTGCATCACTTTGATCGCGACCTTGTGACCGAGCGACACGTGCTTGGCGACATAGACGTCGCCCATTCCTCCGGAGCCGAGCTTCCCCTCGATACGGTACTTGGCGTCTACGAGCTCGTTCGCGAGAAGGTCCGCCACTTTTGGGAGAGTAGCATTCGAGCCCTTGGAGTCACCAAAACCGAAGCAGTTCCAGGCGATTGAGCGAACTGCGCACGCGTTCCTGTCGGTTACCTAGGGGGGCCGCAGCCTCGTCGTTATCGATGCTGAGCATCGCGCGGAAGCGACGAGCGAGAGTGCGGGGGACGCTACGAGGACTTGAAAACGGTGCAGCGTCGCATCGCGCGCGCGAAACCCAAGGCGAGCACCAAGGTGTCGGTTCGTCCCACGGCCAAGTGAACCTCGATTTCCATTCTGCAAAACGAGGTGCTTCACGCAATCTGTCCGATAGAGCCCACGGAACGAGGCTTTTTGTACTATACTCAAAAAGTAGGCCAAACCGCACGAACGCCCGAGACGGACTGACATCCCATCCCCCGCGACTCCTGTGCGGAGCCCCTCACCAGGAGGAATAAGATGCCAGATAGTTTTTCAAAACGTCAACGCGAGCGAAACCGTCAAGATCAACAGCGCGAAAAGGCCGACAAGCGGCGCGCCCGCCAGACCAACAAAGGTCCGGCCGATCCCAATCCGTCCATCACCGTCGACGAAGCGCCGGCAGCAGGTCCCGGCTTCATGCCCACTTCGGGTGACTTCGTTCCTGGTGAGCTTCTGATGCCGAGAAAAATAGGCGTTCGTTGAGCAAGAGCCGTGAAGCTGCCGAGCGGTTTGCCGAACGAAGGCGCCGCGAGGATGAATCCCAGCGACTCCTCGAATTGCAGCCGGACCTCCTCACGTGCCGAATCGACGTGACGGAAGGCGGCGGCAGCGTCACGGGCTCCGAAGTCGCGCACACGCGAACGGTCATCGTCGAGCGCGCTCCCGCGCTCTTCGTGATCCCCTGCCACGACTCTGCATGTCGCGACGGCGGTTACGACATCACGAACGAGATGTTGCGCGGCTTGCGGAGTAAGCAGAGCGAGATCGAAGGCGAGAATCGCTGCATGGGAAGCATCGGCAACGGTGGCTCGTGCACACGCATCCTCAAGTTCAAAGCGATCTCGACCTATCGAGCTTCCTAAAACGCGCGTTAGCGAAAATGACTACGCCGAGCGTTGGGCCCGGCGTAGTTTTTTGCTTTTGTGATCGCGAGATCGCTCGCGGCTCGCATCGTGCGGAGTGACCCGCGCGGATCAGTGGGTCGTGATGGTGACGGGCTGGTTGGTGTCGTCGAACACATTGCCCGAGATCGCCGTTTTGATCTCGGGGTTCTTGTAGATGTAATAGCCCTTGCTGCGGAGGAAGCGGTTATTGCGGATCGTGATCTCGTGAAGATCATTTCCGTTCTTGTAGGCGAGATTGATGACGGCCGCGCCGCCCTGCAGCCAGTTCTTCTCGATGAGCACGGTGCCGAGGTGATCGACCGCGTTCGCGCTCACCGCCTGGGCGATCATCATCCCCGCGTTGTTGTAAGCGTCGCCCGCTCCAGGATCGCCTCCGAGCAAGTTGCCGCGGATCGTATAGTTGCCACCGCGCTGCAGCTGGATGGCGTCGCTGTGCACGTGCCCGTCCGACTGCGGGGCGCCCGGCGTTCCGATGGGCCACGACGTGTAGTAGCCGTTGTGAATCCAGTTGGCCTCGACGACCGCGTCGCCGTACGTCGTCATCAAGCCCACGCCGTCGACGCCGCGCTCGATCTCGTTGCGGCGAAGCGTGAGATTACCGCCGTCGATTCCGTCGCGTTTCCATTCTTCACGCCCCGTGAGATCGATGTGTGAGTCTTCGATCGTGAGGCCACCGCCATCGTAATTGTGAAGACCGAACGTCTTCGCTCCCGATGAAGCGGGGGGACCGTGAAATACCGAGTGGCGAATGGTCACGTTGGTGGCCGCCGCCGTGAGGATGACGGAGCCGTAGACTTCGATTCCTTCGACGACCGCATTCGGCGTGCTGATCGTGTAGTCGCCATCGATTCGCTTCAACGCGACGCAGGGGAGAGGTCCCGTCGTCGAAGCGCCAGGCTTGTAGTTGCCGGGAACGAGCGCCTTGCGCGCAGCCTTTTGCGTCGCGCACGCGTCGCCCGGCGGCGCGTACGTGATCGTCAGCTTCGGACGATTGGCGACCGTCGTCGCTTCCGATGAATCGAACTGCAGCCCGTCCATGTTGTCGATGCCGTCGATCACGAAGCCGAAATTCTTGGAAGGAGTCTTCACCCACGACTGCACTGCCGCGATGCCAGCGGCATTGAGCGTCAACGTGTACTGCCCGAGCGCGCCAGGAAGGAGCGTTCCAAGAACTGCGGTTCCGCGATCTGCGCCACGCGCCCCCGCGGCGCTCCAGGATGTCGTGGAGCTCGCCTTCGACCACGTCGCCTGAGATTCTGTCCACGCACGGTTGAGCGCATGAACGTTGTAGCCCGCGCCCCCCGTGGAGTTCGTCACGTTGACCGTGAGCTTCACCGAAGAAACCGTCCCCGTCGTTGGAATCGATCCGATGTCGAAGCGAAGGATCGAGTCGTTCGCTTTGTGGGTTCCACTCGGCGCATCCATGTCGACGAGAATGCCAGCCGACGAGCCAGAGTTGGTCGAGGGCGCGCTCTCTTGCAGCGTCGCGTCGGTCGTTCCTGCGTAGCTCGCCGAGGGGGCGGAGCCGTTCTGGAAGTTGACGGTGACGGACGCGCCGAGCGCAGCTTCGTCGGGCGTCTCGAGATCGTCGTCGATCTGCTCGTCGTCGTAAGGCGCGCAACCGGAGGCGAGAGCAAGAGTGACGAGGGAAGCCACCGAGAAGAGCGAGAGGGTGCGGAGATTCTTCATGTGACGCTTCCTTCGCAATGCGCGCGCCAACGTGGAGTCCTAGAAAACACTGCAAATTCGCGCGCTGTCGATCCCGACTTCGCTCTTCATGGACGCCGGCTGTTCTCGAGAGACGCGACTCCTCCATTTAAAGGGCATGACGCGACCTCTCTTAAACCTCCGCCGCTGGTCGAAGCTTCATCTCCGGAGTCGGCGAGGATGAGCTCAGGTTGGGCGCGGCTCGCCTGCGACTATCCCGTAGGCAAGAGATTCGTCAGCCCTTCGAGTGACGTCAGTCCCGTGTGACGCTTGAACACTTCGCCCGCGACGAACGTGACGATCGTCGGCAATGATCGAACCCCATAGCGCGCCGTAGTCTCGGGAGACTCGTCTGCATCGATACGTACGACGCGCACTTTGCCTTCCTGCGCTTTCGCGAGCTTGTCGAGGACCGGCTCGAGGGCGCGACAAGGGCCGCACCATTCTGCGCCGAAGTCGACGATGACGGGAACCGCCGAGCTCAGGACTTCTTCGGCAAACGTTTGATCGGTGACGAGAGGGATGGAGTTCTTCATGGAGAAGAAGGTCGCGACCGTTGAAGATCTTACGATCTTTGCCGGATTTTCGCCCGCGAGCGCCTCCTCTAAAAAAAGAGCGCATGGCCC
>JAHFDV010000750.1 GCA_023248815.1 Myxococcales bacterium | reverse complement strand
ACTACTACGACGAAACGCTCGCGCGGTACTGCCTGGTCGGCCTGCGCGGCGGTCTCATCAAGCAAGACACCATCAAGAAGGGCGGCTTCGGCGTCATCGTGAGCGGCATGTCGAAAGGCTGCGGCTCCTCGCGCGAGACCGCGCCCTACAGCGAGCTCAAGTGCGGCGTGAAGCTCGTCATCGCGAAAAGCATCGAGAAGATCTATCGGCAGAACTCGCAGAACATCGGCCTCCTCACGAGCACGGACTTCGGCCTCGTCGAGCGCATCGCTCGGGGCGAAGAAATTCCGATGGAAGAGTTCACGCGCGGGCTCGATCCGATCAGCGCATCGATCGTCGAGCACGGCGGCCTCTTCGCCTACAACCGCGCGCGCATGGCCGGCAAGGTCACGCCGCCTGCGATCACGACGCCCGCTCGCCCGATGACGCTCGCGGAAAAAATTCTCTCAGCTCACGTCATCGTCGACGCCAAAGAGTCGAAGCTCGGCGCCACCGCCGTGAAGCCGGGAGACGCCTTCTTCGCTCGCACCGACGTCCGGTTCTCGCACGAATACGTGACGCCCATGGCCGAAGCGCTCTTCGTCGCCGAGATGGGAAAAGACGCGAGCGTCACCGACCCGAACAGCGTCTTCGCCTTCCGCGATCACCTCACCTTCCTCGACCTCGTCATGCCGAAAGCCCATCGCGATATGGGCCTCAAGGAGCAGGCCGCTTCGCTCGCCACGGTGCAAGAGTCCTTCACGACGAAGCATCACGTGAAGCTCTACGGCGAGGTCCATCGCGACGGAAAGCTCGTCGGCTCGGAAGCCATCTGCCACAACAAAGTCATCGAGGAGCTCGCCCTCCCGGGCGATCTCGTCGCCGGCACCGACTCGCACACGTGCATGGCCGGCGCGCTCGGCTGCTTCGCATTCGGCGTCGGCTCGACCGACATGGCAAATGCCTGGTTCACGAAAGACGTGCGCGTCACCGTTCCCGAGACCGCGAAGTTCGTCCTCAAAGGCAAGCTCCGCGAGGGCGTGTGCGCCAAAGACGTCATGCTCCACTTGCTCGCGCTCCCGTTCTTCAAGACAGGAGAAGGCATCGGCAAGGTGATGGAGTTCTCGGGCGACGGCATCACGACGATGAGCCTCGACGAGCGCGCCACTCTCACGAACATGGCCGTCGAAGCGGGCGGCTTCACGGGGATCATCGAAGCCGACGAGGTCATCGTCGACTACCTCGTGAAGCAACGCGGACTCGTCGCCGACGACGTGCGAAAGCGAATCGTCAAAGCGGATCCTGGCGCGAGCTACATTGCAACGTTCGAGCTCGACCTCGACTCGGTCGTCCCGATGGTCGCGACCCCCGGCGATCCGCGCAACGGCGTTGCTCTCACTGAGCTTCGAAAGAAGGGCGAGATTCCGATCCAAATCGCCTACGGCGGGTCGTGCACGGGTGGCAAAAAAGCCGATATGGACATGTACGCGCGCGTTCTCCAAGACGCCGTGCGCCAAGGAAAGCGCGTCGCCGACGGCGTTCACCTCTATATCCAATTCGGCTCGCAAGACATTCGCCGCTACGCCGAAGAGAAGGGCTATCTCGAGGTGTTCAAGGCGGCTGGCGCCGAGCTCGTCGACCCTTCGTGTGGAGCCTGCATCAAAGCAGGCCCTGGCGTCAGCGACTCCCCAGATCAAGTGACGGTGAGCGCCATCAACCGCAATTTCCCGGGACGAAGCGGACCCGGAAAGGTGTATCTTGCAAGTCCGCTCGTCGTTGCTGCGAGCGCGCTCGCCGGTCACATCGTTGGACCGTGAGATTGGTTGGCCCGTGAGACTGGTCAGTCCGTGAAATTGAGGAGCGAACATCCATGAGCTGCATCTTCTGCAAGATCGTCGCGAAAGAAATCCCCGCCAAGATCGTCCTCGAAAATGAGCATGCGCTCGCATTTCACGATCTGAATCCGCAAGCCCCGACGCACGTGCTCGTCATTCCGAAAACACACGTGAGTGGAATCGCGGAAGCGAAAGAGACAGACGCAGCGGCGCTCGGTGCCGTGCTTCTTCTCGCACGCGACGTCGCGGCGAAGCAGG
>JAHFDV010000749.1 GCA_023248815.1 Myxococcales bacterium | reverse complement strand
ATCGGAAGTGCGATGTCGTTCTTGTGCGGTAGGCCCGTCGCCGAAAGACTTTCGCTGATGCCTTCGCGAAGCGTCCAAAGATCGCGCTGATCGCTTTTGCTCTGCGCCAGTGTGCCATCGAGCACGAGACCACTCTCCATTTGCTTCTCGAGCCAGGCGTCGAGGCCTTCGGCAAACTCCGCTTCGATGAGCACGTAGTGCGATGCCTCACCCACGGGGGCGCGCACGGTGCGGTGACGAAGAACGCGCGCAAGGCACTTGTCGGTGAAGAACTCGTACGCGGCGATCGTGAAAGGACCGTGTGAAGCCTCACGAAAAAGCTTCAATACTGCGCTCAAGTCCGCCACGGAGAGCAGCATCACGTCGACGCGAGAGGGGAGGCGGGTCAGCTTCAAGGTCGCTTCGGTGATGACGCCGAGCACACCCTCTGATCCGATGAAGAGCTGCTTGAGATCGATCCCCGTGTTGTTTTTCTCGAGCGCGCCGCCGAGCTCGAGCACTTCTCCACTCGGAAGAACGACTTGAAGGCCGAGTACCCATTCACGCGTGAGGCCGTAACGAATGACGCGAACGCCGCCCGCATTCGTCGCGATGTTGCCTCCGACGGCGCTCGAACCTTTCGACGCGAAGTCGACGGGCCACGTCAATCCGTGCTCCTCGGCTGCCTGGTGAACCGCTTCGGTGACGGCGCCGGCTTGTACGCGAACCGTCTGTCCGACGAGGTCGATCTCGTGAATGGCGCGCATTCGCGACGTCGAGAGCACGATCTCTTTTTTCGCCGCGACGGCGCCGCCTGCGAGCCCCGTGCGACCGCCCGAGGGGACGACGGGCTGTTCGAATTCGGTCGCGATGCGGAAAAAGCGCGACGCTTCTTCGGTCGTCTTGGGGAACACGACGCCGAGCGCGTTCGGCTCGTAAACCTTAGTCCAGTCGCGTCCGTACGTCGCAATCGTGTCCGGATCGTCGTGGAAGAAGTCGTCACCAAACTCGCTGCGCAGGCGGAGGGCGATGGAAGTCACGCGCAAGAACTTATCAGACAAAGACGAGCCTCGCGTTGCCGTCGACGAAGCGATAAAATGCAGCGCATGGCGAAGCGTCTCATGAACTTTGGTGCGGGTCCCGGCGCATTGCCGCTCCCTGCTCTCGAACAAGCACAGATTGATCTTCTCGATCTCGACGGCACGGGCGTCGGAGTGCTCGAACATAGTCATCGGGGCCCGGCCTTCGACAAAGTGCTCGTCGAGACGGACGCGCTCCTTCGCGAGCTTGCGGGCATTGGCGACACCCACGAAATTCTATTTTTGCACGGCGGCGCTTCCACGCAGTTCGCGGAGATCCCGCTCGCATTCTTGAAAGAGGGCGCTCGCGCCGGTTACGTGCTCACGGGCGTCTGGGGAGAAAAAGCGCTCGCCGAAGCGAAGACGGTCGCCAAGCTGAAGCGCGCCGAGGCCGAGCTTCTGCTCTCGACGAAGGAGCGCGCGGGCGACAAGGAGACGTTTCTCCGCGTTCCCGAAAAACTGCCGACGATGGAGGGCGCGGCATACGTGCACTTCACGAGCAACGAGACCGTGCATGGCGTGCAATTTTTGGAGCTTCCCAAGGCCTCAGCGACGCCGCTCGTCTGTGACATGTCGAGCGACTTTCTGTCGCGCGTCGTCGACTTCTCGAACTTCGACTTCGTCTACGCCGGGGCGCAGAAGAATGCGGGGCCAAGCGGTCTCGCGATCGTCGTCGTGAAGAAGAGCTTTCTCGAAAAGCAAGACGTGGGCATTCCGAAGATCTGGGACTACCGCGTCGCGGCCGAACAGCGCTCGCTCTACAACACGCCGTCTACCTTCTCGATTTACTTCACCCGCAACGTCCTTCGTTGGATCGAAGCGAAGGGTGGCATCGCCGCGGTGCAGGCCGAGAACGACAAGAAAGCTGCGATGATTTACGAGGTCCTAGACGCACGCAAAGACGTCTACACGACGCGCGTTGCGAAGAACGCTCGCTCACGAATGAACGTCGTTTTCGAGCTCGAAAACGAGGCGATCGAGAAGGTATTTCTCGAGAAGGCAAAGGCCGCGGACCTCT
>JAHFDV010000748.1 GCA_023248815.1 Myxococcales bacterium | reverse complement strand
ACTTGAAGGCGAGCTCGTCCGTGCCGTTGTCGATCTTTCCTTCGAAGTAGATCGAGTAGCCGGAGGACGTCATGAACGCGACGTCGCTATCGCTCGTCGGAGCAAGCCCCGTCGCGGTCGAATTTGCATTCACGAGCGAGAAACCGAACTTGTCCCACTCCGCCGCCCGAAGCCCGGTCCATGTCGTCACGATGTAACCATCGCGCGGTGCGTTCTTGAGATCGAGAACGTGCGTCGTCGGATCCGAGATCTTGTCGCCGGAGCTCTGCGTGCGAGATGCCGCATAGTCGCCGATCGCGATGAGATAGCGGTCGTACGTGACGGTGAACCCATCCTTGATGTTCTCTCCACCGTCCCCCGGCGTGAGACCCTCGGGAATCGAGTCTTCGGGGACGACGATGATCTGAACCGTGCCCGTCGCGTTCGTGTCCGAAGAATCGCTCGAACATGCCGATAGAAGCAACCCCACTACACTTGCAACTTTGATGCGATAGCTTTTCATTCGGTTTTCTCCTTTTTACTTGCCGCTGCGAACGCGCCGCCGATGCCGTGGGCGCGTCTCCGTCCGTCAGTTTTGGAATTCGAAGGTCACGGGATGCCCGGCGACCATCTCCAGAAGAACGGCATCGTGCGCTGGGCCGGAGCCGTCGATGACGATGGGTGCACCGTTGCTTCCCGTGACGAGGTCGGCGACGGGCAAGGCTTTCAGCCAGGCTCCGAGCGGGAAGTGAACGCGGACACCCGAGGTCTCCTCGGTTACCTCTGCGACGACCGCGCGGGTCGGCACGAACCTCTGCCCTGCGTATTGCGGCGTCGCGTTCACGATCAGAGTGAAAGGTAGGTTCTCCGCGCCGCGCACGAAGGACCCGAGAGCTACGAGCGAGTGGCCATTCGGCGCAGTTGCGGCGGGCGTCGGCGCCGCTTGCGACGGAAACCAATGAATCCCGAAGTCGAACGATGCGCTGCGAATAGCGCCCGTGAACCCGTGGACACGACCGAGTGGCACTTCGCCAGAGCTCGTCAACGACAGCGTGTTGTCGGTGAGAAGCTCCGCGGCTGCGGTATCGCAAAGAGCATTGGAACCGAAGTTGGCCGCGCAGAAGTAAACGGGGCCGAAAGCGAGGTCGATCCGGTCGAGCTTGATCGTCCATTCACCGACGACGAGCGGGCCCCCGATCTCGGCGACGCCCACCGCTTCGTATTCGACCTTCTGGACCGAAGGAATGCTCGAGCATGCGAGCGACATCGGGCACGCCGCCACGAGTGCCGCCCTCGAGATGAGTGAGCGCAGGGCACTCATAGAAAGCACGTCGCGGTGAAGAGAAACTGTCGCGGGGGACCAGCGGCGATGTGACGCATCGGCAAATACGAAGGAGTCGCGCGCGTATTCCAGTTCGAAACGTAAGAATACTCCGCGGCTGCATACTGCGCGTCGAAGAGGTTCAATGCCGAGGCCGAGAGCTCGAGGAAGTCGCGACGCACGGCGACCTCGGTGTCGACGAAAAATACGCTCGGCGTCGACTCGCCGAACGGAAGCGGGCGATTCGAAAGAAAGCTGAATCCGTAACCGGCGCGGAACGTGACGGGCTTTCCCCACGCACGACCGAGCTTGCCGTTGACGTTGAAGTCTGCGCGCATCACGAGCGGCGGCACGAAGGGCAAGAGCTCACCTTTACGGTACGGCGGCGAAGGTTGCTCTGGAGTGGCGATTGGCGGCTCGTCGAGCGTCGCATGCACGTAGGTCGCGCTCGTCGCCATGTACATCCATGGAGCAGGCCGAAACTCCGAACGAAGCGAAAAGCCGCGGCGCGTCGTGGGTCCGATGCGCTCGAGACGGCCTTCACCGGCATCGAACGCGAGATCGTAAGAAAGGTTCGTCTGATAGAGCGCGCCCGTCAGCGTGATCGTGCGGAGCGGCTTCGCGACGAGACCGAGCTCGTAGCTATCGACTTTGGAGAAGGGCGCCCGCTCCCCTTCTCCCAGCTGGCGCGCTTGCGGAGAGCGAAAGCCCTGTCCGTATGCCAAAGAAGCAGTGAGCCACCTCGAAGGCTCCCACTCGGCGCTGATGCGCGGAGAGAC
>JAHFDV010000072.1:5659-17509 GCA_023248815.1 Myxococcales bacterium | reverse complement strand
TCTCGCTGCCCTTCTTGATCGCGCGGATCGATTCGACGAAGACCCGGCGATCTTCGACCACCGATTCGGAGTTCGGATCGCACGAGTGATTGGCGAACCGCGCTTCGTTCCCGTTCACGCCAGCATCGATGACGAGCTTGTTGTCGACCGTGAAGAGGAACGTGTGGTTGTCGTCGTCGGCTTTGTCTTCGTAGCGACGCTCGCACTCGGCGTGAGAGATGCGATCACCGAGGTACTCGATGATGCGGGTCCCCTTCGGGATGTCACGTGCGGCAAAGAGCCCCGTCGCGTGAACCGCTGATCGCGCGGTGCGATACGCCGGTGATTGATTCGAACTTCGCTTCGCGGTCTTTGCTTTCTTCGCCATGCAGTGAAGGCGTCTATTCCAATTGATGGTCCCGTGGCAACCGCCGTCTTTGCCCAGGCGGCATCGAATAGGAGCGGCGCGGAGGCAGCTCCGCCGTTTCGGGAGCGTCGAAGAGCGCACTCTCGATCGATTTCACGACCTTCACGATCACGCACATCGGATTCATCGCCAACCTCCTGCCGCAACGATGCGCTCACCCGTGAGCCACGAAGAGTTCTCGGAGGCGAGAAAAACGGCCGCATTCGCGATGTCTTCCGGTTGACCGATGCGGCCGAGGGGCGTGGCGGCAATGATCGCTTTCCCGAAGTCGGCGTCCTCGATGCCCAATTCCTTCGCGCCTTCCGTCAGCGTCGCGCCGGGGGCGAGCGTGTTGACGCGAATCTTCCGCGGCGCGAGCTCTTTCGCCAGAGCCATCGTCACGACGTCCACGGCGCCCTTCGTCGCCATGTAGACGGTGCTGCCGACGGGTGGATTCGTGCTTCCTGCCGAACTGACGTTGATCACGCTGCCGCCTTTCTCGCCGAAGTGTTTGACCGCTTCCTGAATCGTGAGAATCGTCCCGAGAACGTTGGTGTCGAACTCGCGCCGATATTCCTTCGCTGTGATCTCCGCAATCGGCTGGAACGCGAACACGCCGGCGTTGTTGACGAGGACGTCAGCCGCACCGAATGCCTTTTTCGTTTCTGCGAAGAGACGCTTCACGTCCTCTTCCTTCGAAACGTCGCCTTGGACGGCGATGGCGCGTCCGTCCTTTTTGATGATCTCCGCGACGACGCGATCGGCGCCTTCACGGCTCGACGCGTAGTTCACGACGACAGCTGCGCCTTCTTCTGCGAACGCCTTCGCGATGGCGGCCCCAATACCCTTCGACGCACCAGTGACGACTGCAACTTTGCCCTTCAACGTGTTCATGACTTGTCTCTCCTCGCGGGCGCAGCTGCGCCCTAGGTACGTCACGCCATCCCCTTCCCCGCGAGCATCGCGAGAGGGTAAACGCTTAGACGCTTCGACAATTATCTAAGTATCGAATTCTGAGGCTGCAAGGGGCTGGCATCCCTTTTCCTCGCCGCGAAGGCTGCAAGCCTAGGAAACTAAAGAATGTTTTACAAAACGCGAATTCGCAAAGAAAAGTGCCCTTGCGTCTTTCGACACGAGGGACGATGCGCAAACGCGGTCGAGGCCTTATCCTAATGACTATGAGCCCAGCGAAAGCAGACCTGTCGGAGCGCGATATCGAGCGCATCGCGCGTGCGCTCGCGGAACCTCGACGCGCGCAGATCTTGAAACAGATCGGTCAAGAGAAGTGCGCCACCCCATGCAGTGCCGTGCAGTCGACTCACGACGTGAGCGCGGCGACGTTGTCGCATCACATCAAAGAGCTCGAGACCGCAGGCCTCGTCGAAATCGTGCGCGAAGGAAAGTGCATGAACCTGGTTCTTCGCCGCGATGTCCTCCGCGCCTACTTGGCGCACCTCGCGGAGATCTGAAACCGCAGCAGCGCCGTCGCTCGGAGAGACGACGACGCTCAGCGCGCCGACAGTACTCTCGACCCGGGACACAGCTCTCGACTCGGGACACAGCCCAGGGCCAACTAGCTCAGAGCGGCGACATGTTCGCGATGAATGGATAGTGGTCCGACGGTGAGTTGCCGAACTGGTTCAGCGCCTTGTCGATCTTCGTCGAGTCGACGCTGAAGCTGCCGCTATAGAAGATGTAGTCGATGCGATTGACGTCGTCGGACTGCCCGTTCCAGTTCGTGTTGAACGTCGCGCGCGCGGCGGTCGTCGTTCCCGAGTAGTCGGCGGCTTTCGCCATGTCACGACCACGCGTTTGGAACGTGTTGACGGTGTTCTCGGCCGACGCGCCCTTCGCCTGCGGATCGTAGTTCATGTCGCCGAAGATGATGACGCCGTAGCCCGTGGCGACGTCGGTGACGAGCACCTTGATGTCGACCGCTTGCGCCTCACGATTCTTCGGACAATTGCCGAACGCGAGGTGGGTGTTGATGAAGACGTAGGTCTTGTTGTTCTGCGTGTCGCGAAGCCTTCCCCAAACGGCCTTCTTGCCCTTTCCGTTGCTGTCGCAAGTGGCGGACTCGGTCGGGTTCGAGAGATCTTTCTGTCCCGCGTTGGGGAGGGTCGACGAAAGTACGAAGCGACCACGACGATAGAAGATGAGCTTGGGGCTTCCGCCGCCCGGATCGATGACGTCGTAGGTTGCAGCGAAGTGCTGCTTGAAGTCCGTCGGATAGTCGATGCCGTCGTTCTTCGCTTCTTGCACGCCGAAGATGTCGGGATTGTTGGCCTCGATGATCCCGAACACGCTGGCTCTGCGATTCGCCCAGGTGAAGTTGCCCGTATCCGCTGCGGTCTGGAACCGCACGTTGTAGGTCATCAGCTTGAACTTGCCGTCGCCTGCTGGAGGAACGACCGGCGGGGGAACGACGGGTGGCGGAGTCGTCGGCACAGGTGGCGTCGTCGGCGTCGCAGTTGGCGTGCTCGTCGGCGTCGGAGGAGGAGTCGTGGGAGTGCCCGTCGGACTGCCCGTGGGAGTCGTCGGCGGGTTCGTCGCAGAGCCGTCGCTTCCTACGGCTGCATCCGAAGATGGCAGTGAACCTCCGTCGAGAGGGCCCGTCGGATCCTTCGAGTCGTCTTCGCCTTCGTCTGCGTACCCGCCGCTGTCGGGGCTCCCACCATTCTCCGGTTCGAAGCCAACGTCGAACTCTCCGCTTCCACTACATGCAGCGAGAAGGGAGGCGACGAGAACGGCCGCGAGGTGTCGCGCTTTCAGCATTGAGGAAAGTTATTGCAGGACTGATGCCGCAATCCTCCCCTTCCTTTTCCGTTCGAACGCGGCTTAAGCGTGTGGCGTGGGGCGCAACACCTCTTAAAAAGAGCCCCATTTTCATGCCCTCAAGTTCGAGGTGGATCGCCGGCGAAGCGTCGCAACGCGAAACTCCTGGTCAGGACTTCCGGATCATCGGTGCACCACCTTTTGCATCGCCCTCTGGAAGCCGCAACTCCGCCGAGTGCTCGCGAAGTTCCCTCACGAGGAGCTCGACACGAGCGGGTGGTCGCGAATGAACGTTGATCGATCCCAGCGTGGCGCGCCCAACGATGACCAGTGTCGAACGCGGCGACCCTCCCTGACGGAGCGGACGGACGCTACTCTCGAAGTTGCCGAGAATGCCCGAGCCATCGACCGCGACGTTCAGGTCGGATGGCACGGTGATCTCGACATTCCCCAGGACCGCGCTCACGTGGATCTCGGTGACGCCCGGCGGCAGGGTGGCTTCGCGTAGGTCGAGCTCGAGATTGCCGAGAACCGCGCGAAACTTGGTGCCGTGCTCGACGCGCAGCGCGCCACGGCGTTCGATTGATCCGAGTACCGCCGAAACGACGCGACGCGCCGGAATGGGCAAGAGCGCAGCTTGCTCTCCGCGGAGGTCGACGAGCTCCGTTGGGGCAGTGAGACGCGCCAGCGCCGTCACCGAGGAGGCCTGTGGTGCACCACCCAGATCCTTCACGAGCGCGTCGAACTGGGCAGACGCCGTCGCGGCGTACGCGTCGTTCACGCGCGCCTCGAACGCGTCTAGGCCGATCTCGTCTCGTGCGAAGCACTCGGCAAGCTTTGCGATCACTTGCTCACGCGCCTCTTCGAGCGCGACCTTGTCGGGATGGTGGTCGCCCTTCATTGATTTCCTTTCGCGGCGTTGCCGTCATCGAACCAAACTTCGGTGCCCTTCGGGACATCGGACTCCGCGATCTCGAAGGCGCGGATCATCGCGAACGGGGCGAGGTTGCCGCGCGAGTGCGCGAAATCGAGTGTGGCCTTCACTGCGCGCTCGTTGCCGTCGGGATATCGCAGCAAGATCTCGAAGGTTCCTTTGGGCGGAGACTCGGGCGCGAACTTCGGTTCGAGGAGGACGCCTTTGCCACGTGCAACGAACGCATCTTCGACAACGATCCACTTGTGTCTCATCAAACCCTCACGACTCAACGACAGGCGGCGACGTGCGCGCGGAACACGAGATCGGTCGATGCGCCCGCACCTGAAATTCCGCCCGCGTAGGGATTGTTGGTGGAAAGGTAGAAGTCCGTCGCCCCCGTGAGCTGCCACGTATATTTTTGGCCGGTCTGAACCGGAACTCCGGCCGTCAGCGTGAACTCTTGATACGGCCCGCCCGAGACGGAAGCGATCGAATACGCCTGCGTCTGGAGCACGGGCCCAGAGACGCCCTCACCGAGATAGACGATGAGGTTACCGGCGATGCCTCCGAAGGCGTTTGGACGAATGTCGATCTTTTCGAGAACGCCGGTCGTCGTCGAAGTGAACGACTGCCATTGTCCAACGACGACGAGATGATCGTTCGTAGTCGACTGGTCGACGATCGTCGTCGCGGGATCGCACGTCGTGTTGCAAGCGCCACCCGTGCAGCCTTTCGGACATGCGGTTCGCGGGATGCTCGCGTCGGGTGCGTCGGGAGTGCACGCCTGACGTTCGGCGCGGTAATGGAACTCACACGAGAAGATAGTCGTGGGCGCGCACGCCTCGGCATTGGCGTCGGCCGGAGTGGCATCGGCAGCGTTCGTGTCGGCGAAATCGCCGTCGGTCGTCGAAGAATCGGAGCTGGACGCAACATCCGCTTCCGCATCGGCAGTTCCTCCGCCCGGCGATGCCGGATCGTCGCTGCAGTGGACAAGCGCCCCCGAGACCATCCCCAGTAGCGCGACCGAAAAGAGTGCTCGTCGCATGGGTCGAGGCGACCACGCTCCCCAACCCTCGTCAATGCCGTGGTCGAAGTTCGAAGCAAAGGGGCGAAGGTGAAGGTAATTTGGAAAAAGTTCGAATTTTGCGCGGCGCACGTGTCGAGAACGCGCACGAGCTACGACGTACCTTCGAAAAGCGGGCAAAGCGCCCCCTCTCTCAACGCTCTCCAGGAGTCGATCATGAAATTCATGCTGATGATGAACACGCCCGGCAAAGTCGCCTACCAGATCAACAAGTGGCCCCCGGCGGACATCCACGCGCACATCGCTTTCATGAAGAAGTTCGCCGAGAAGCTCACGAAGCAGGGCGAGCTCGTCGGCGCCGAAGGGCTCGCGGGGCCGGATCAAGCCAAGCTCGTTCGCGGAGGCCCGGACGGTGCTCCGATCACGGACGGCATCTTCGCGGAGTCGAAAGAATTCCTCGCGGGCTACTGGATAGTACAGGTCGACGACGCGGAACGCGCCTACGCGATCGCCGCGGAAGCATCGATGGCACCAGGGATCGGCGGAAAGCCGCTTCATCTAGGCATCGAAGTGCGCGAGGTCATGAGCCTTCCACCGAGCGACCTCGGCTGATCGAACCTGTCGTCTGACCGCGATGGAGGACCGCGCACGCACCATCGAACGCCTCCTTCGAGATCTCGCGAAGGAGGTGCTTCGCGCCGTCGTACGCCGCTATCGCGATTTTGCGGCCTGCGAAGACGCCGTGCAGGAGGCACTGCTCGCCGCCAGCGAATCGTGGAACGCTTCGGGAATTCCCGACGATCCTCGCGCTTGGTTGATTCGCGTCGCTGGGAACAAAGTCACCGACGAAGTTCGACGCGAGTCCGCACGGCGAAGGCGCGAGCAGTTCGTCGTCAGCCTCGTGCCCGAAGAGGTCCAGTTCGAGATCGCCCAGAACGAGACGTCGGAGACTGTCATCTTCGACGAGACCCTCGAGCTCTTTTTCACATGCTGTCACGCGGATCTCTCGCCGACATCGGCCATCGCGCTCACGTTGCGCGCCGTCGGCGGATTGACGACGAAAGAGATCGCTGCGGCCTTCATGGTGCCCGAAACGACGATGGCGCAGCGAATCAGTCGCGCCAAAGAGACGATTCGAAGCTCGGCGACTCCGTTTGCAACGCCCAATGGCGCTGAGCGTACCGCACGCACGAACGCGGTTCTTCACGTGCTCTATCTCGTCTTCAATGAAGGCTACGCAACGAGCGCTGGCTCTTCGCTTCAACGCGTCGATCTTTCGACGGAAGCGATCCGGCTAACGCGCGCCGTGAGCGAGCTCGTCGGCGACGTCTCTCACGCCGCAGCGGAGACGCAAGGGCTGCTCGCACTGATGCTACTCACGCACGCGCGGCGCCATGCGCGCACGGGCACTGCTGGTGAGCTCATTCCTCTCGACGAACAAGATCGTGCGCTCTGGGATCGCGATGCGATCGCCCAGGGAACGGAGATCATCACGCGAACCTTTACGCGAGGCGCCCCGGGTCCCTACCAACTTCAAGCGGCGATCGCCGCACTTCACGACGAAGCTCCGAGCACCGAAGCGACGGACTGGGCCGAGATTCGCGCGCTCTACGACGTTCTCTTGGAGATGACGAAGAATCCGATGGTCGCGCTGAATCGCGCGATCGCCGTCGCGATGGTGGAGGGCCCGCGCGTCGCGCTCGGAATTCTCGACGAGCTCTCGCGTGACGATCGTCTTCGCGACCATCATCGCCTCGCGGCCGTTCGCGGACACTTTCACGAAAAACTCGGGGAGCACGCTGAAGCCATCGCGTTCTTCACGACCGCTGCCGAACGAACGGCGAGCATCCCCGAGCGCGACTACTTGCGGATTTTGGCGTCGCGCATCTCGGAGAAGATGGCGCGCTCACCGCGCGACATCGAACGAAGCTGAGGCAAGCCTACAATCGGGCGCTATTTACAGACGCTTTTCACGTCCGAAAATCCATTCGTCGGCTTCCAGAGCACACCGGTACACGAAGCCGCGCAAACATCTTTCGCACACGAGAGAGCGTCATCGATGAGCGCGAGGGTCGTCTCCCCGAACGTCGCGAAGAAGGCACCGTGACAGCGGTAGTTGACTTCGCCGAGCGTGATGCCTGCCGAGACGACGCCTGCGACGAGCGGCTTCGATCCCTGCGCCCGTAGGAACGGGCCTCCAGAATCGCCATGGCAAATTTGCGCGTCTCCTTGCGCCATTCCCGCGAAAATCTCGTAGCCGTCGAGGAGCTCGTGCTCGTACGCGGTGTGAATCGTCTCGCGATCGGCCGAAGTGAGCTTCACGCCATCGAGACCTTCGAGCGTCTCTGCGAGATCTTCTTCGCTCTCGTAGAGAGCCGCGAGCGCTCGTCCACTGGTTGCGCGAACCGTGAGCTTGCCTGTGCGGCGTTTGCCATCGGTCCCAGGGACGACGGCGTCGTAACGCCCGAAGCCGAACGCGCTGTATCCCTTCGTGACGTCTCGCTTGGACCACGCTCGATGATCGACCGCGAGAGGTGCGACGTCGTCGATCGCTTCTGCGAGGTGAAAAAGTGCCACATCGCTGCCGAGCTCGCCGTAGCCACCTTTGAAGACGGGTGATCCCACGAAGCGGTCGACACGGACGATTCGTTTTGGCTTCTTCGCGTCGCCACCGATCGCGAACGAGACCGGGGCACTCCGAACGATGCAATGTTTCGCAGAGACGACGAGATCTTCGGCGATGAGCGTAGCCGTGCAATATGCGCTGCCGTCGCGCTGCAGGCTTCCGATGGCGTCCCACTTCGCGAGTGGCGCTTCAGCGCCATCGATGATCGCGGAATCGTCCGCCGAGGGGACCGGCTCCGCACCATCACACCCGAACCCTAGCCCCACGAGGGCAACAGGACCGACATGGCGAAAGGCTTTTGCGAGCTGCGACGCGAACACCGACCCTGCGTCAGCAGGAGCCGTGCCAAGGGCAACCCGTCCGGTAACCCAAGAGATAGGCAGTAAATCAGGCCCCTGAGAGTAGTCGAAGCGGGGCCATCCTCGACTACACGCGCAACATGGATACCGCGCAGACCAGGGCGAGGGGGTCCCATCTCCTTGTATCAGCCCTTGTCCCACCACTTCGAGAGGCGTGACGACGAGTGATCGGGGACATGTGTGTAGTGCGACGTGTCGTTGTAAGTCACGAGCCGCGCACGTACCGGATCTTTGAAGTCGATGATGTTGAGACATGCCGGTGCTTGATCGAGACGGTCGCGATAGCCGCGCGCATCGATGCCGAGGAGGCTGCAAAGAATCAGACGAATGGTCGCCTTGTGCGAGATGACCGCCACGCTCTTCTTGTCGTGGTGAACGATGATGTCCCGAATGACCGGTAGCGCGCGTGCCATGACGCTCACTCCCGACTCGCCGCCTTCGGGCGCGAACGTGAACGGGTCTTCCTCCCACGAGGCGTACTCGTCGCAGTACTTCGCCTCGACCTCGCGTCGCGTGTGCGCCTCCCAGCGGCCATGGGAGATCTCGCGCAGTCCATCGCGCGCGATCGGCGTCTGCCCTTCCCGCGCGATCAAGCTTGCCGTCTCCATCGTGCGCTTCATCGGACTCGCGTAGACGGCGGCGATTTCCTCGTTCGCGAGTCGGTCCCCGAGGAGGCGCGCTTGTTCACGACCTTCATCGGAAAGTACGACGTCGGTCGCGCCGGCGAATCGATCTTCTGCGGAGAGCACGGTCGCGCCGTGACGGATCAAGAAAATGCGCGTCGTCATGCGCGCGAGCCTAGCGAATCGCCGCGTGAAGCGCACGGTTCACCTTCGAGCGCCACGCGTGAAGTGGCGTTCCGCTCTTCCCAAGCGCACTCGTTGCCCATAAGAACGGGCTCGAAAATGGAATACCGAAGTCTCGGAAATAGCGGTCTGAAAGTTCCCGTCCTCTGTCTCGGCGCGATGACCTTTGGCGAAGCCGACGAGAAGTCGTTCATGCACAAGATCGGCAGCGACGAGAAGACGGCCTTCGCAGTGATGAGCCGTGCGCTCGAGCGCGGTGTGAACTTCATCGATACGGCCGACGTCTACGGACAAGATGGACTCTCGGAACGCGTCGTCGGCAACTGGTTTTCGGAAACGAAGAACCGCGACAAGACGATTCTAGCGACGAAGTTCCGCTTCCGAATGGGTGAAGGACCGAACTCCACTGGCGCCTCGCGCTATCGAATCGTGCGCACCGTCGAGGAGAGCCTTCGTCGTTTGAAGACCGATCGCATCGATCTTTATCAAATTCACATGCAAGACGTAGATACGCCAGAGGAGGAGACGCTACGCGCTCTCGACGATCTCGTCCGCTCGGGGAAAGTGCTCTATCTCGGCGCGAGCAACTACGCCGCCTACCGGCTCGCGGACAGTCAATGGATCTCGAAGACGGAGCACTTGCACCGGTTCGTATCGCTGCAGATGCAGTACAGCCTGCTCGTACGCGATCTCGAGCGAGAGCACGTCCCGCTCTGTGCGAAGTTCGGGCTCGGGATCTTGCCGTGGTCACCCCTCGCCGCAGGCTTTCTCTCTGGAAAGTACGAGCGCAATCAGCCTCCCCCTCCCGGCGTCCGCCTCGAGAAGTGGAAAGAACGCTTCGCGGATTTCGACGATGATCGCAGCTGGAAAACCATCGACGTGCTCCGCACGATCGGGAAAGAGCTCGAGACGACGCCCTCAGCTGTCGCGCTCGCTTGGCTTCTTGCGAAGCCGACCGTCACCTCCGTCATCTTCGGCGCACGAACGATCGAGCAGCTCGAGGACAACATGAAGGCCGCCGACGTGAAGCTCAAGCCCGAGCACGTTGCCACGCTGGACCAAGCGAGCGCAGTCCCGCTCGGCTATCCCTACGCCTTCATGGGAAACATTCAGAAGCGCTGGTGATCTTCAGGAAGGCGTCCTAAACGCGGGTACGGAAACCTGACTCGCCAAAGGACAAGGGGGAGCACGGCCGACACCTATTGCTAGTGCGCTCGGGAATTTGCCCCGCTCGCACGGCCTGAGACCGTTTGCGATGACTACGTGCGCTCGGAGGACGCAGGGATTGCGGCGACGATCGACTCGAGCTTCGCGAGGTCGACCGGCTTCACGAGATGATGATCGAAGCCTGCTTGCGCAGCTCGCTTCCGATCCGCGTCTTGGCCGTACCCCGTCACCGCGACGAGCTTCGCGTCTTTGATCGTCGGAAATTCGCGGAGGCGCGCAGCGAGCTCGTAGCCGTCCATCACGGGCAATCCGATGTCGAGGAGCGCTGCATCGAAGCGCTCGGTCTCCGCGAGACGCAACGCCTCGGGACCATCGTGTGCAACGTGAACGTCGCAGCCTTTCAGCTCGAGCACGGCAGCCAACATCTCTGCCGCGTCCTCGTTGTCGTCGACGACGAGAATGCGTGTGCGGAGAGTCGGCTTCGGAGGCATCGCGGTCGCGGGAGGCTCGGCGTCTATCGACCTCTTGCCGTGCTTGGCGAGTGGCAGACGAACGATGAATTCACTCCCACGATTGGGGCCATCGCTGGCGACGGAGACTGTTCCCTCGTGGCGTTCGACGAGACTCTTCACGATGGAGAGGCCGAGGCCGAGGCCGCCTCCCGCGCGATCGATGGCCTGCTCCGCCTGGACGAAACGCTCGAAAACATGGGGCAGGACACTTGCATCGATCCCGATGCCGTTGTCTCGAATGGATAACGTCAGGGCGTCGCCGTCGAGCGCCGCGGTGACGCTGATCTTTCCACCGACGGGCGTGTACTTGCCGGCGTTGGTGAGGAGATTGGACACGACTTGCGTGAGCCTTCCACGATCGGCAAGGACGAGCAGCCCCGCGCGAGGAACGTCGACGGAGAGGGAGTGAGCGCGCTGTTCGAGGAGAGTGCTCGAAATTTCGATCGCACGCGCGACGATGTCGGCAAGCTCGACGAGCTCTTTCTTCAACTCGACCTTTCCTTGCGCGATCCGCGAGACGTCGAGCAGATCGTCGACGAGACGCGTGAGATGCTCGACTTGCCGCTCGATGACCGTGCGCTCCCGCTGGAACGCATTCTCACCGCTCGTCTTCATGAGCTGCAGGGCGGTGACGATGGGCGCGAGGGGATTGCGGAGCTCGTGACCGAGCATCGCCATGAATTCGTCTTTGGCGCGATTGGCGGCTTCTGCTTCATGAAGAAGGTCTTCGCGCTCACGCTCGACACGCGTCCGCTCGATCGACTCCCAGGAGCGATTGGCAATGCGCGCCACGAGATCGACTTCTTCTTGGCTCCAGGTTCGAGGCGCGTTCATGTGAACCGCCATCGCGGCGACGAACTTCTTGGCTTTGAGAACGGGAACGCAGATCACCGCGCGAATCGCAGTGCGCTCGTAGTTCTCGAGGTCGACCTCGTCGATGCGTGCGTCCGTTCGGCTGTCTTCGACGACAAAGGGCTCACCGGCACGCATGTGGCGTAGGCACTCCGCACCGAACTGACGAAATCGATAGGTGCCGACGATACTCGCGACGCTATCCGTGTAGTTTCCAGTGATCTGGAACGTGTCTTCGTCGCTCTCGACCACCGCGTAGGCGCAGCGACTCACCGCAAGATGTCGCCCGAGAAGGCTCGCCGCCGTAAACGTGATGTGATCCGCTCTCACGAGGAGGCGAACGGCGTCGTCGACCCGAGCGAGCACGCGGTCGTGCGAGACGTCCTGGACGATCCCCATCATCCCGAGCACCTTTCCATCGACGTCGT
>JAHFDV010000072.1:0-5649 GCA_023248815.1 Myxococcales bacterium | reverse complement strand
CGACCGCTCGCGGCAACCCAGCGTTCGCGGCCGCCGTGGACGACGCGATACTCGATGGCGTAATCGCCGCCATCCTGGATGGACCGCTCGACCTCCAAACGAGCGCGCTCGCGATCGACGGGGTGCAAGAGCTCACGCATCGCCTCCCACGTCAGCGATGATCCCTGGGGCACTCCGAAGATCTCCGCGGCCCGAGGGGAAAACGTAACGATGTCCGTAGCCGCATCCCAGCTCCAGTCACCGAGCTTCGCCGCGGCGAGTGCGAGCTCGAAATGCGCGCGATCCCAGGGCGCGCGACGTTCTGTGCCGGAAGGCGGCGAAGAGGACGGCTCGTGAATGGAGGAAGCGCGACTCACGGGTCGAAAGCGTAGGCCAATTTCACGAGACGTCCACGCCAACGCACAGATGGAAACGAGCGACAACCGACGGTTGCCGATGCACCTTCAGCGATCTTGCTGGAGCTCTCGACGTACCCTTTTTCGCTCTTTCTTCGGCAGCGTCTTCTTGTGGCTTTTCTTCGTCACTAGCGCGAGCCCCCCGTCCGGCATGGCCTCGATCGCGACGCGCGGCATGCCAGTCGGTATGCTCTTGCCTCGGTCGTCCGCTACCTCACCCGTCGTCGGGTCGAACGTGGCGCCATGATGCGGGCAAGGAATCGCACCGCGCTTGATGCGCAAAGGAACGATCGCGCGGTTCTTGTGCGTGCATACTGCAATGAATGCGCAGATGGTTCCGTCCCTCGACCTCGTGACGCAGTACGGGATCCCCCTGCTCACGACGACGATCGGGTGATCTCCATCGAGCTTCTCGAGATGCCGAATGGGAACGAGTGCGGCCACGCGTTACGGTGTACTCGGATCCCAGCCGCCTTTCAGGCCGCTTTTCGCCGTCGCAGCGAAGCCGCCACGACGATCAAGAGTGTCAACGCTCCGCCCGCCGTCGAAGAAGAACGCGAAGTGGTCGAGCAGCCTCCCGCGTCACTCGCAGTGTCGGCAGACCCGGTGCCGTCGGGATCGCTCGCTCCGTACGTTTGCGATCCCGGACCGTTGGCATCGCCATTTTGATTCGAACCGGTCGAGCCCGGATCTCCTGGAGGCGTCGTCGAGGCCGGCGGTACGCCGCCGTCGCTCGTAGACGGCACACCAGCGTCGTTCGTGGGCGTCGCGCCCGGTGGCGTGTTCCCTCCACCGCCCGTGGATGCCGTGCCGAACTCGTAGGCGCCGATGTCACGCTTGCCGCTCACGGGACGCGCGAGCGCCGATCCATAAACGACGAGAGACGACGCAGGCGAAAAGAGCGGCGCTGCAAGGGGCGAAGGAAACGGCGAGCTCGCGATCGTCGCGGGGGCGTCCGTTCCCTTGTCGATGAGCGCGCTCGTCGACTTCAAGCGGAAGTCTTTGCCCGCCGTGTTCTCGAAGCCAGGATCCGTGCCCGTGATCGTTCCCGTGATCGCTGCCGGGATTCCACTGAAGCCTGCGCCGACCCAATTCGTTCCGCCCAAGTAGACGGTCGTGCCCACTTGATCGCCGATGCCCAAGAACGGCGTCGTTCCCGTGCCGGTGCTGCGATAGAGCACGTTGTTGTAGAACTCGAGCGTCGCCGCTTCGAACGCGATGCGAATGACTGAGGCCGCTTTGTCTTGCACGACGAAGGTGTTGTTGACGAAGCGGTAGCGACCTCGGGTCGACGTCTCTTCTTCGTCACCGCCGATACGCACGAGGTGCCACTTCTGGGAACCGTTGCCGATGACGACGTTGCCGACGACCTCGCCGTCTTCGCGCGGCGCCGTGATCTCGCCCGCGTCTGGGCCAATGAGCTCGATCGAGTGGTAGTAGGCGCCTTCGATCCAGTTGTAGCGAATCTCGTTTCGCTCGGCGCGTGACTTCACGTTGTTGCCGCCGTTGCCGTCGTGCACGTAGCAGTTCTGCATCCGAAACACCGAGCCGGGATGCGTGGTCTCGTCGGCAGCGACGTAGATCTGATGGCGCTTGTCGCCCTGGCCGCTGTGATGAAACTCGACCGTGTCGAGCGTGAGCGATCCCGATTCGTCATCCGCCGAGAGAAGGCCGTGCGATGGGCAGTCGTGAACGACGCTGTCTCGCAACGTGACGTTGTGACCCTTGTGCAGGAAGCAAGCAGACGTCGACGCCGTGATGTCGAAGCCTTCGACGATGACGTTGTCGGCGCGCACCGTGAAGCCGAGGCCTTCGACAGGACCACCGGCGGCGCCCGATCCCGAGACCTTGGGGCGCACGCCATTCACCTTCACTCCGCGAATCGTGACCGGGGCCGCTGCGGTTCCGCTCGCGCGAATGTAGACGCCGCCTGGGTAGGTGACGTTGCCGTCGACTTCGATGACGTCCCCCGCCGCGATCGTCTTCACGTCGTGCAGCGTCTTGAACGTACGCGTCGGTCCGACTTGAATCTTCGCCGCGTGCGCCAGCGTCGGAATGAGCCCGACGAGTCCCGCGACCACGCCCGCCGCAACCATCCTTGCAACGACGCGACCCGTGCCGCGCTGCGAGGAAAGGCGAAGTGTGAAAGATTGTTTCGAGCGCATGGCAACGACAGTGCGTCTCCGCGCTGAGGTCCGCAAGCATCAGTCGCTCGAACTGGGAATTCCTATAGGAGAAGAAACCACCATGAAAACAAGCCTCTGCGCTTGTGCCGCGTGGAGCCGAAGGCGCCTACATTGCGCACACAGCTCGATGCATGTTCCAGGCGATTTCTAGAGGCGCCGTGTCATAGCCGAGGAGCGTTCGCGCCTGACGACGACGGTCCACTCGCGCCGGCCAGACTTCTTGGCGCAGGGTGCGGCTCCGAACTCGGACTCGGATTCGCGGTTGATCGTGCACCGCTCGTCGATGGCGTGGGCGCATCGACGACCGCAGCCGACGGAACCGCCGCGATCTCTTGTCTTGCGAGGTCTTGGACTGTCAGCGTCTCGGAGCGAGGAGCGCGGTAGCGCAGGGTCACGACGGAGGCAGCCGTGGCGAGAGCAAGCGCGGCTCCGAAGACGATCGTACGCCAACGCTTGGGTTTTGCCGACTGCGCGACGGCGGGATTGCGGAGCGTATCCAAGACGGCCTTCGCGGTGGGGCGCGATGCAGAATCGCGTGCGAGCATTCTATCGACGAGACGCGCGAGCTCGGTGGGCACGTCGGGCCAATTTTTCTCGAGAGATTCGGCTTCGCTCTCGAGCTTCGCCTGAAGGAGATCAGAGACGGTCTCTCCCTTGAAGGGAGCGGCGCCCGTGAGCATTTCGTAGAGGCAGATGCCGAGCGCGTAGACGTCACACTGACCGTCGACCGCTCGATGGAGAATCTGCTCCGGCGCCATGTAGCGCGGAGTCCCCGCGTCGGACATCGTTGCGCCGTCGTCTGCGAGGTGAACGATGCCGAAGTCGAGCACCTTCACGAAGATCGGGTCCTCCGAAGTGAGCATGAGGTTGTCGGGCTTGAGGTCGCGATGCACGACGCCACGTGCGTGCATGTCGACGAGCGCACTCGACACCTGCTCCGCGATCTCGAGGACGCTCTCCGCGGGAAGTCTCTCTTCGGCCTCGAGCTTCGACCGAAGCGTGAGCCCGCGCAGGTATTCCATGACGAGATACGGCGCCTCGCGGTGAATGCCCGCATCGAAGAGGCGCACTGCATGCGCGCTTTCGATCTTTCTGGCGGCCCGCACTTCGTTTTGGAACCGTCGGCGGACGTTCTCCGAGCTCGAATTCACGAGCATTTTGACGACTACGGTGTTCGCGTCGGAAGGAAGGTTTTCGTCGCGTGCAAGATACACTTCACCCGAGCTGCCCTTCCCGATCTGGCGTTCGATGCGGTAGCGCTCGGCAACGAGATCGCCGAGGTAGGGGTGGATCGGCCAGCCCCCTTTTGGGCGCGGCGCCGTACACTCGCCGCAGGCACCATCCGTCGCGCGGACCGAGCCGGAACAGCGCGCGCACTGAAAAGGCGAAGGCGCGTCACTCATCGCGGAATGCGTCGGACGAAATGCCGTGCTCTTTCAGGACGCGATAAATCTGTGCACGATGCACGGAGAGCGCGGCCGCCGCTTTCGACACGTTGCCGCCGTTGTCGCGCAGAGCGGCTTGCACTTCCTCGACAGTGGGTGCCGCTTTCGTCGGACCTTTCGGCGGCGCGCTCGATGCGCGAGCGACCGCGGGAGGAATCGATGTCGTCGCCTCCTGGGCCTCGGTGGTCATCCCTGGAGGGATGCGCGAGAGGCGCGAAGGGCTCGCTTCGAGGCCGAGGTCTTGCACTTTGATGTGCTCGTGCTGGCGCTCTTCGGCACGCAGCGCGGAGGCCTTTGCAATGCGCTTCAGTTCACGAACGTTGCCGGGGAACGGATAGCGAAGGAGCGCGACGAGCGCATCGGCCGACATTGTTTTTACGCCCTCGGCGTCCTTCAAAAAGCCCGCGAGCATGAGGGGGATCTCTTCCGGCCGCTCGCGAAGCGGTGGGACGAGCACTTCGATCCCGGCCAGGCGGTGATAGAGGTCAGGCCGAAAGCGCTCGCTCTCGGCGTCCTTGCGGAGATCGCGCGATGCTGCCGCGACGACGCGCGCCGTCGAACGCATCGTCGTCGTCGAACCGACCGGCATGTAGTCTCCCGTCTCGAGGACGCGGAGGAGCTTTGCCTGTAATTCCATCGGGAGGTCGCCGATTTCGTCGAGAAAAAGCGTCCCGTTCGCTGCCAGCGCAAAGAGGCCGTCGTTGTTGGTGACCGCACCGGAGAACGCGCCGCGCTTGTAACCGAAGAGCTGCGCCTCGGCGAGCTCACGCGGAATCGCGGCACAGTTCACGGCGACGAGCTGACCTGGACGTTTGGACGAGCGATGAAGAAGATCGACGACGCCCTCTTTACCCGTCCCCGTCTCCCCGAGAATGAGAAGCGTGAGCGCACTCGGCCCGAAGCGCGCGGCGAGTGTCGCCACACGTCGAAGCCACGAAGACCCGACCATCGCGAAATTCGCCAGAGCGGGTGTCGGAGTGAAGGGCGCCGCTTCCTCGCTGTCTTCGACGAAGAGAAACACGGTCGAGCCGATGACCAGCACGTCCCCCGGTTGAAGATCGCTCGAAGACACCTGCGTCCCGTTGACCCAAGTTCCGTGACGACTTTCGAGGTCTTCCACGTGGGAGGATGTCGACGAGATGACGACGCGCGCATGGGCTCGTGAGGCTTGCGAGTCGTCGACGAGAATCGTGCAGCCTTCTCCGCGGCCGATCGTCGTGGATTCGCCGATCCGGAAGACTTCACTCGTGAGCGCTCCCGTTGCGTCGAGCACACGAACGAGGCCCGGCGTCGAGCGCGCAGCCGTCCCGGGACCTTCTCCCGTCCTCGATGCAGTTTGGGCTTCGCGGTCGACCATCGGAAGCGGAGTTAGACGTGGCCTGGCATGTGGTGGTCGCGATGATTCTAAAGCGAGTCGAGCCTATTCCCACGTGCGATTTTTGCCGTCCGTCTCTCTCGGCTGCAATCCTTCGAATTGTTGCCTACAAAGCTCGAAAGCCGCCCCCCACGTCAGTGAGGTGCGGCTTTCCGGTTCGAAGCGAAGCTCAAGCTTAGCGACCGAGGACCTTCAATCCGAAGAAGAGAAGGATGGCGCCACCGAGACCACCTCCCATGAGGAGATAG
>JAHFDV010000747.1 GCA_023248815.1 Myxococcales bacterium | reverse complement strand
AATCACACCGTTCGCCCGTGTCTCGAGCTCGACGAGCTCATCGAAGGGCGCGTCGAGAAGAGCGCGCCTTTTCCCCGTGAGCTTCCGCCCTCGCTCGAGTCTGCACTTCGTGCTCGCGGCATCGATCGTCTCTATTCGCATCAAGCCAAAGCGTTCGAGCTCGGTCTGAAGAACCAGAGCTTCGTCGTCGCGACTCCCACGGCGAGCGGCAAGAGCCTCTGCTTCCACCTTCCCGTCCTTCGCGCGCTCATCGAGAACCCGGACGCCCGCGCGATCTACGTGTTTCCCACGAAGGCGCTCTCACGTGATCAAGAAGCGAGCGTGCGCGAGCTCATGCGCCAAGCCAACATCGACGCGCCCGTGGTCGTGTACGACGGCGATACGCCGGGCGACGCGCGCAGGGCTGCGCGCGAGAAGTCGCGCATTCTCCTCACGAACCCGGACATGCTCCACACGGGCATTCTCCCGCATCACGCGAGCTGGGCACGGACGTTCCAGAATCTCTCGCACATCGTCATCGACGAGATGCACATGTACAAGGGCGTCTTCGGTTCGAACTTCGCCAACGTGCTGCGGCGTCTCCAACGCGTCGCGCGGTTTCATGGCAGCAATCCGACCTTCATCGGTGCGACGGCAACGATCGGCAATCCGCAAGAACACGCGGCCAATCTTTTCGGAATGAAAGAAGAAGAGATCGCGCTCATCAACGAGAGCGGTGCGCCCAGCGGAGATCGGCGCTTCTTTCTCTACAATCCGCCCGTCGTCAACGAAGAGCTCGGAATCCGTGCAAGCTACATGAAGCAAGCCGTGAAGCTCGCCGCCGATCTCGTGCGAGCGCGCGTGCCGACGCTCATCTTCGCGCACTCCCGCAACAACGTCGAAGTGATGCTCCGCTACTTGCGCGACAAAGTAGCGCCGGAGATCGATCCATCGCAGGTCATGGGGTACCGCGGGGGATATCTTCCGGAGACGCGGCGCGACATCGAACAACGCCTTCGCGATGGCGATATTTTGGGCGTCGTCGCGACGAACGCCCTCGAGCTCGGAATCGACATCGGTGAGCTCGACGCCGTCATCTGCGCTGGATACCCGGGTTCGATCGCCGGGATGTGGCAACGGTTCGGTCGCGCCGGGCGTCGCAAGCAAACGAGCATCGCCGTTCTCGTGACGACCAGCGCGCCGCTGGATCAGTTTCTCGCGCGCGATCCTTCCTATCTTTTGGGTGCCCCCGTCGAAGAGGCGCGCATCGATCCCGGCAACGTCGAGATTCTGATTCAGCACTTGAAATGCGCAGCGTTCGAGCTCCCTTTCCGCAAAGACGAAGCCTTCGGACACCTCTCGAGCAACGAGACCGAAGAGGCGATGCTCTTTCTCGAACGGCACAACGTGGTGCATCGCAGCGGCGACGTTTTCCATTGGTCGGAGGACGCCTATCCCGCGAACAACGTCTCCCTTCGCAGCATCGGGTGGGACAACGTCGTCGTCATCGACGCCGAACATGACAAGGACATCGCCGAGATGGATTTTCGCGCGGCGCACACGATGCTCCACGAGCAGGCGATCTATCAGCACGACGGCGAATGCTGGCAGGTCGAGAAGTTCGACTACGAAAATCACAAAGCGTACGTGCGCAAGGTGAAGCCGGACTACTTCACGGACGCGATGACCTACGTCACGCTTTCCGTGCTCGAAGAGGGCGCGATCGCGCAAGGCGTCTTCGAAACGCCTGGCGCCGGCCCGGATCCCAGCGAGAAGAGCCCGTCAATCCGTACGCCGGAAGCACCGCCTCCCCCCGAGACACGCCTCACGTTCGGCTTTGGACACGGGGAGGTGGCGCTCGTCGAGAAGGTCGTCGGCTACAAGAAGATCAAATTCTACACGCACGAAAATACCGGCTACGGCGAGGTGCGCCTGCCCGAACAGAACCTTCACACGACCGCGTTTTGGCTCTCTCTTCCGGACGACGCAGAGGAGAAGTTCTTCGTCGGGAAAGCGGCCCTCGTCGATGCACTGCGTGGTGTTGGCAATGCGCTCGAGACAGTGACGACGATTTCACTCATGTGCGACCCGCGCGACATCGGAACCATGATGGCGC
>JAHFDV010000337.1 GCA_023248815.1 Myxococcales bacterium | reverse complement strand
AAGCCATTTCTCTACGAGCTCGCGATGGAGACGCGCGGGTTCACGCCGGCGACGCTCCTCCCGGACGTGGAGCTCCACATTTCCGTTCACGGAGTCGACTTCAGCCCGAAGAATTACGACGGCAGCTATCACGGGCCAGTTCTCATGCGAACCGCGCTCGGGAGCTCGCTGAATATCCCCGCCGTTCACACCATTCAAGAAGTGGGCGTGCCCGCCTTTCTCGATCGCTTGCATGCCCTCGGCTTCTCCTCGTTGACCGAATCGCCCGACACGTATGGACCCTCGCTCGCGCTCGGTGACGGTGAGGTCACTCTCGTCGAGCTCGTTCGCGCGTACGCAACGCTCGCAAGACATGGCAGGGCGCTCCCACTTGCCGCCGTGCGTGGAGCCGAGCCCCCCGAAGGCGAGCTCGTCTTGAAGCCCGTGAGTGTCGCGCGAACGACCGACGTTCTCCGCGACAAGGGCGCACGTTACGCGTCGTTCGGCGAAAGAAATGTGCTCGAATTCCCGTTCGATGTCGCCGCCAAGACGGGCACTTCGAAAGGCTACCGTGACAACTGGGCGGTAGGCTTCACCGAGGCCGTCACGGTCGGCGTGTGGGTCGGCAACTTCGACGGCTCGGCGATGGACGACGTCAGCGGCATCACTGGCGCCGGACCACTCTTTCATCGTGCCATGGAGCTTGCGATGCAGGGACGCGAACGCGAACCTTTGCCGATCGCGCGCGGCGCCAATCCCGAGTTCGAGCGCGTCGACCTCTGCGCGCTTTCGGGGGGAAGAGCCACCGCTTCCTGTCGCGAGCGTCACTTCGAATGGTTGACGCACGAAGAAGCGGGCAATCTCGGAGATTGTAGCGTGCACGCGCGCATCGCGATCGATCGCCGGAACGGGCTCCGCGCGGCGAGCATCGGTACCGACCAGTGTCCGAAAGCGGAGATCGTCGAGCGAGACGTCGAGCAGTTCGGAGCGCAGTTTCTCGGCTGGGCAAAATCGACGAACCGCGCGCTGCCCCCGGACGAATATTCTCCGGACTGCCCCCTTCCGCCCTCTGCCGGAGACGTCGCCGATCGTCCTTTGCGGATCGACTATCCGAAGGACGGTGCCGCGTTCGTCATCGATCCTGATCGCGCCATCGAGCTCCAAGAGATCGAGGTGGAGGGCAGCGGAGGAAATGGCGCACGCCGTGCGAAGCTCTTCGTCGACGGGCTTTCGATCGGTGACTCCGCGCGACCCTTTCGCTTTCCCCTTCTTTTGACCCAAGGATCCCACGTGCTCGAGCTCGAAGCAGACGCGGTTCGCAGTGCGAAGGTGACGATCGGCGTCCGCTGAGGGAGCAAAAGAACTCGCGGTGACGTTTTTGCGAGAGTAACCTGCCGCTTGTGCGTAATCGCTGCGTGAGGTCGATTCTCGTTCTCGGTTTCGTGCTGTCCGCCCGGACGGCGATGAGCTCTGAGACGCCGGCGATCGACACGCGCACGTATCGCGCTTCGCCCGACCCGAATGCGGGCGCGGCGTACGAGCCCGTCGACGTACGCGAGAAGGGCGAGTGGAATGTCGGTCTCACGAGCTCCTATTCGTTTCATCCTGTCGACTTGAAGAACAGTCGCGGCGACATCGTCGCGAGACCCGTCGAGCATGCCGTCCACACGGATCTCGTCGTCGGGGCAGGTCTCGGCGCGCGCTCGTTCTTCGCAGTCTCGCTGCCCTTCAGCTTCCAATCGGGCGACACCTTCTTGCCGCTCACCGCCGTAGGGCAGGGGCGCGTCCCTGGATTCGCGATGGGCGATCTCGGTCTCCACCTCAAGCACACGCTCGTCTCGAACGTCGCGGGGGGCGGGTTCGGCGTCTCGCTGAACGGCACGGCCTTCGTACCGACCGGAGATCAGCGCAGCTTCTCGAGCGACCGCGCCCTTCGCATCAAAGCTGGGGCCGTCGCCGACTACAGTCTGAAGCTGTTCGCGCTCCAGGCGGGGCTCGGCTTTCTTTACCGCGCCTACGACACGCTCTCCTATCCCACGATTCAAGGGCATCCCTTCGGTGACGAGCTTCATTGGTCCGTGGGAGCGATGATGATTCCGGGCTTGTTCTTCCCAGCCCTGAAAGATCGCCACCGCTGGGAGATCGGCGCGCGGGGCTGGGTTCCAGTCTCTCCCGTAGCTCCGTTCTCGAGCGGTGCGAGCGCGCTTTCGCCCGTGATGCTCGCCGTCTCCGAACGCGCCGTCGTCGGAAAAGACGGCGACACCTCGATCGTCGCCGCCGTCGACATCGGCCTCAACCAGGCCGTTGGTGTTCCCGTCATCCGCGGAATCCTCGGCCTCGAGTACGCGCCATCGATTCGTGACAAGGATCACGACGGCATCAGCGACGACCGCGACCAGTGTCCAGACCTTCCGGAAGACAAAGACGGCAAAGAGGACAACGACGGCTGTCCCGACGTCGACGACGACGAGGAAGGTCCGTGAAGCGGAGGCACTTCGGTGCAGGGGCTCTCCGCGCGGCCCCGCTTCTTCTTGTCGGCAGCTTTTCGTCGTTCTCTGCCCATGCGCAGACCTCTTCGCCGCCGACGTTTCCAAGTCCGGGCATTGTGCCGCGCGCGAGGGTCTCCGTGACGCGCACTCCAGCTACCGGCACGGATGGCGACAACGCGGACACGTTCCGTGAGTCGAAAAGCGAAAGTGGGCTTCTCGATCGATTCGGCGCGCGCGCGATGGACCATCTCCTGCGTGCGACAAAAACGGAGGAGCGCGTTCGGGGAATCGAGCGAGCCGCTGCGCTCGCCACGGAGGAGTCGCTCGGGGCACTCGCCATCGAGCTCGAGAAGTCCGATTTTCGGGCCGAACCCGAGCTCATTTTTGCGCTGGCAAAGGCGCTCGCCCCGCTCGTGGCGCGTCCGATCGTTCAAAGAGCACTCACGACAATCGCGTTCAACGTCACGGGCCCGCGGGTAAAGCGCGACGCGCGTCTCCAGACTTCATCGGAGGTCGATTCGAGCGTCGAGCTCGTTTTGCACGCGCGAAAGATCGCGTTTCGCGCTCTCCTGACAACGCCGTCCGGACGAGAAGCCGTCGCGCTCGCCGTGCGCGGAGACCGCCTCGCGCAGTTCGATCTCGAAGACATCGACTTCACGGGAAAGACACCGCGCCTATTCGAAGGAGACGGCGCCATCAATCGACGCATGGTCGAGCTCGTCGCGCTCTCGCAAGATCTACGTGCCCTTCCCAAGCTTCGTGCAACGCTTGCAGACGAAGCGTTCGACAAGCTTCGCCCTGCGACGTTGCACGCCCTCGCGCGCCTCCGCGACGGCAAGTCGCTCACGGCATTTTTGCTCGCCGCAAAAAGCGAAGATCCCGAGGTCAAGTTTGCCGGACTCGACGGACTTCTTTCGCTTCACGATCCCACCTCCGAGAGCCTTCTCGCGGAACTTCTCGCAGACGACTCAACACGGGCGAATGCGTTGCACGAATGCACGCGCATCGATCGGCGCGGCGTTGCGTTGGCGCTCATTTCGCTCCTCCGCGTGTCGCGCACGGAAGCAAGCGAAGTGCTGCATGCGCTCGCCGCGCAATCGTCGCCGGAGGCCGCCACGGAGCTCGCGCGTTTCCTCACGGACCCAGAGCTCGCGGGCGAGGCGGCGTTTGCGCTCGGCAAGAGTCGTGCACTGCTCCCTGAAGCCGCGTTGCGCTCGGCGAGTGCGAGCAAAGGTCGCGTGCGTCGTCTCGTGGCGCGTGCCCTCTTTCTTCGAGCGCAAACGGAAGGCGCGAGCTCGCTCTACGGCGAGGTCTCGGCGGACCTGCGAGCGTCTCGTGACGAAGACGATCAGGCGCTGGCGACTTTCTTCGACGTCGCCCGAGGAGATCTTCCGCTCCTTCGTGCACTTCGTCATCCCGTTCGCAAAGCTCGGCTCGCGGCGCTCCAAGCGGGCGTTCCGTTGCTCGAAGATCGCGACGCATTCATCTCGCGTTTCAATCTCGAGAAAGATGCGACGACACGCGCCCTTTTGCTCGCAGCGCTTCCGGACGACGCGCGCGCGCAGCTTCCAAACTCCGTGCTGGAAGGCGCGGATGGAGGTTCACGAGAGAAAGTTGCCGAAGCCCTCGCGGTGAATGCTCCCGTCTCGGAGATCCGAGACAGGCTCACGCTCTCACTCGACCCCGCGCTTCGTGCGGCGCTCGTTCGGGCTCTCGGAGCGAGCCGCGATGCGCACGCTCTCGGTATTCTTCTCCAGCTTTACCCGCGCGAAACGGTTTCGGTCGTGCGTCATGCGATGCTCTCGGCGATCCTGCGGCGTAGGGAAGATACCGCCGCGCGACGCGACACCATCGAGTGGGCGCGGCGGTTTGATCCTGATGCGGCAATTCGCAGATTTGCCTCGACTCCGGGTGCATCGATACGCGGAAGCGCGGAACACGGGGCCGGGAGCGCAAACGACGTTCTTTGGGTGGAGCTGCAAAATCCCGGAAGAGCGTCGCGCGGTATCATCCTCTTTCCTGACGGCGGAACGCGTCCGTTCGTGGCCGACGCGGACGGCTTCGTGCTCGTTCCAAAAGCACCGGCCGAGGGTGCGAGGCTCGTCGTTCGACCAGACATCTCGCTCGAAGAGATGTAAGAATCTGGGAGCGCCATGAAGTCACCCGAAGCTCCCGAAAATTTCGAAGCAGCCATGAAGCGTCTCACCGAGATCGTTCAATCGCTCGAAAAGGGTGATCTTGCGCTCGAAGCATCGCTCGGGCTTTTCGAAGAGGGCGTGCACCTTGCGACGTACTCGCAGGCCAAGCTCGACGCCGCCGAGAAGCGCGTCGAAAAGCTCGTGAGCCTTCGCGCCAACGGTGAAGCCGAGACCGTTCCATTCCGCGTTCACGGCGAGGAGTGACTTGCTCACCGTCGACGAAGCGCGCGCCCGCATTCGTGCTCTCGCGCGACGCCTCCCTAGCGAGCACGTAGACCTGGTCGATGCGCGTGGGCGAATCCTGCGCGAGTCCGTGGTCGCGCAGAATTCGATTCCAGAGCGACCTCTCAGCCTAATGGACGGCTATGCCGTCGCCACGAGCGCTTTTTCCACGGCCGCGCCTCATCGCCTTCCCGTGCGTCACGAGTCGCGCGCCGGTCATGTGGTGAGGCCCCTCGAGCCGAATACCACCATGCGAATCTTCACGGGCGCACCGCTTCCTGATGGCGCCGACAGCGTCGTGATGCAAGAGAACGTCGTTCGCGAGGAGTCCGGTGGAGAATCGGTCGCGCGCTTCGAACGCGCTCCTGCGAAAGGTGAAAATCTTCGCTCGGCCGGTGAAGACATGCAACGCGGAGACGTGTTGCTCGAAGAGGGCGACGCGCTCACGCCCGCGCGCATTGCGCTCCTTGCGCAATGCGATCGCGCGACCGTGCGCGTGGCCACTCGTCCGCGCGTCGCGATTCTCGCAACGGGAGACGAGCTCCGTATCCCCGGCTCCAATGCGCGAGAAGGATCCATCGTCGAGGCCGCGTCGTACCTCGTGCGACCTCTCGTCGAGGACGCAGGGGGAGTCGTCGTCGAGCGAGCCCTCGTGCCAGATGACCTCGAAGCGACCAAGCGCGCGATCGCTTCTCTCGTTGGTAAAGTCGACGTCATCGTCACTATCGGCGGCGTGAGCGTGGGCGATCACGATCTCGTGAAGCCAGCGCTCGAGGCGCTCGGCGCGACGCTCGACTTTTGGAAGGTTGCGATGCGTCCCGGAAAGCCACTCGCCTTCGCGAAGCTCGAAGAGACACTCTTCCTCGGTCTTCCTGGCAATCCCGTGTCTGCGTTCGTCACCTTCATGCTCTTCGGTCTACCGCTCCTCAAAGCTATGCAGACTGCACGCGTTTCCGATCTCGTCCCCGAGCGCAAAGCACTCGGCGTCGGCTACGCGCATGCGGTGGGCCGCGCAGAATTCCCACGCGCCCGGATTTCGCCGCACGACGACACGCTCGTCCCCGTGTCGCGCCAAGCAAGCGGTTCCGTCCGTGGCCTCGCCGACGCTGATGGCATCTTCTTCATCCCGGAGCAGTCGCCTGGGTTCGAAGCGGGCGCCCTCGTCGAGTTCTATCGCTTCCGCTGACACAGGATCGCTGGGGAAATTGCCGCGTTTTTAGCCCCGCGTTAGCGCACATGGTATTACTTCTTCATCGTGCCTGAGCGCCCCAACTCTCGACCGAGCTCTCGTCCCGTAGCGATCGACGTTCCGACCCCCACGGCGGATCGTCCCTCTTGGGCGAAGGTCGGAATCGTCGCCGTCGTCGGATTCATCATCGGCGTCGCTTGGCCAAAGGTGCTCGGAGTCCGCCTCGGCCCAAGCGCTCCAGGAGCCTCGGTTCCCTCTGCCGAGCCCGCGACGGAAGACAAGAGGAGCGAAGCGAAGGTCGAACCTTCGGTGAAAGCGGCGACGACGAATGCCGCCGCGGGTACGCCCACGGCCGTTGCGAGCATCGCCGCTCTGCCGGAACCGACCGTCTTCGTACGTCACGGCAATGTTCTCGGCTGCAAAAAGGCGGACGGCTCTTCGGCCAAAGGTAAAGAGTGCGGCCCACTCGCAGTCGACGAAGTGCTCACGCCGCGCATCAAAGGCCTCGCGCAGTGCAAAGAGGCGAGCGGCGCGACGGGCAAGCTTTCGCTCGTCTTCACGATCGACTTCGATAAGAACCGCACGAGCGTCATCCCCGGGCGTTCGTCCACGGTGCAAAACCTCGATGCACTTTCGGGCTGCCTCCGCACCTCCGTCGAAGGACTTCGACTAAAGAGTG
>JAHFDV010000746.1 GCA_023248815.1 Myxococcales bacterium | reverse complement strand
CCCCGTTGCCCCGCGACGCGTCGTGTCACTCGTCCCGAGTGAGACGTACAACCTCGCGGCGATTGGCGCAGGTGAAGCGCTCATCGCACGAACGGACTATTGCGAGCTCCCCACCGACCTCGTCGCAAAACTGCCTTCGATCGGCGGGACCAAAAATCCGAACCTCGAAGCGATCTCCGACCTATCGCCGGATCTGATCTTGGCGAATCAAGAAGAGAACTCGAAGAAGGATCTCGAGACGCTCGCGCAACGCGGATTTCGCATTTACGTCGCTTTTCCGAAGTCATTCGGCGACGGCGTGGCGCACGTCGCGCGTCTGGCTCGCATCTTTCGCGTCGAACGAACGCCCGCCGCCAAAGCGCTCATCGCGATGGGGTACGCGGGCATGTCCAAGGATCCGAATGGATCGGCGCCGATTTCGACGTTCTGTCCCATCTGGATGGATCCCCTGATGACGCTCAATCGCGAGACGTTCATGAGCGACATGATCACACTCGGCGGCGGCAAGAACGTGTTCGGCGATCGCGAGCGCAAGTACCCGCTCAAAGCCGATCTCGGTGAGATGAGCGCATGGAACGGCGATCGCGTCGCCAACCGCGACACGCGCTATCCGCGAATCACCAAAGAGGAGATCGTGGCGCTCGCTCCCGAGCTCGTGCTCCTTCCGGACGAACCGCATCCTTTCACCGAAGACGATGCGAACATGTTTCGCGCGCTCGACATTCCCGCGGCAAAGACCGGCAATGTCGTGCGTACGAGCGGCAAAGATCTCTCGTGGTACGGCGCGCGCAGCATCGAAGGCGTAGAGCGCCTCCGAGCGATCTTCCGCGACGCCCGTGAGCGCCGCGGCTGACCGTTAAGTCGCGGGTCGTTACGGGAGCTTGGCGCTCAAGAACGAGCGAAGCTTGATGAGCGTACGCGCATCGCGCGTGAAGCTCGGCACTTGGTAATCACGCGACCACTCCACGACTTCGCCGAGAAAAGCGGCACGCGTTCCGGAGTCTTGGAGAACGTCGTCCACGGTGCGGCCGCGTGCGGCCCCGCGACGGAGCGTGCGCACGTACGACTCGAGACGCTCGTAGTCGCCCTTGAGAAATTCACGGAGCGGTTCGCAATCGGCCGAAAGACGATCGACGAGAGCGCCAGTGGCACCGCCCTCTTTTTTGGCAAGGTCCGCCGCGACGCGAAACACGAATGCGTCGTCGAGGTAGCCGAGGTCGTCGATGCCGTCAGGAATGAGGTCGAGCGACTTGAAGATGTAGTTGAGACCGGAGATGCAGAACGCGCGTCCGTCTTCGGATTCGACGCCTTCCAGTACCTTCGACATTTCGAGCGCATCCTCGCCGAGGGTTCGCAGCCAGCCCGGGAAAAGATCGAGGAATTTGTCGTTGTTTGCGTCGCTCATCGGGCCGAAGCTAAACGCATCGGCCCTTGAAAAGCAATTGGGAAGGCCCCTCGGAACCGCTTACACGCGACCGATTCCGAACCCGAGAAGAAAGCCAGCAACGAGCGCGCCGATGACCATCGCGACGACCATGATCGGTGCAATGCCACGGACCACGACCTCTGGCGTGGACACGTCGACGACCGCAGGCGGTGGACCCGTACGCGCTCCTCCTTGATGACCACTCGCGAGCGTCGTCAATGCAGCGGGCGCAGGCGCACTCGGTTGCGTGTTCATCGCACCGGGGGGATGCGCCTGGTACGCAGACAGTGGAGGCGCCGAAGGCGTCACCGCACGCATCTGTGCCGTGCTCCCTCCTTGGAAAGGCGCCCCCTGCATCGAAGCCTGAGGAGCCACATGATGCGGCGGCCCCTGTGTTGCGGGCATTTCGGCCGTGCCCACCGCGTTGAAGCGCGGAGGCGTCTGCGGAGTTTGTGGCGAGCCCACCGCCGAGAGCGCCATCGTCTGTGCGCGAAGCCCTTCGGTCGGTCTGACCCCTACCGCAATGCGATCGAGCGCTTCCCCCATTTAGTCGGCCGATTGAAATCGTCGACCGGGCTCTTTTTTTAGCGCGCGGGTGAAGAAATCTCCGAGCGCTGCGTATTCGGGAGCGACGTTCGCGATCGGAATCGGCGGCTCCGAAAGGATGGTCATCATG
>JAHFDV010000336.1 GCA_023248815.1 Myxococcales bacterium | reverse complement strand
CCAGTTCTCACGCGGATGCGTTGGTATTCCCAGCGCCCCGACTTGCGACAAGCGATCACGACTTCGCTGACCGGGCTGCCGGCGGCCACCGCGCGACAGAAGTCTCCGGAGTTTCAGGCCGAGCTCATTCGCGCCGTCGTCGAAGCAGGTGACATCACCGCACGACAAGTCGACGAAGCCTTCGACCCGCGCGATCTCGTCACTTACGGCAGTGCCGTCGAGCTGTGGGCGGCCTTCCGCGATCGCTTTCCTTGGGAAGATGCTCGCGCGCAACATCGTGAGCTCATCGCCTGGACCCTTCGCACGCTTCTCACGGAGCGAAGCGGAACCGACGACGGCTTCCGCAGACCCATTCTTTGCCCCATCGACGTGCGTGCCGCCATCGAGCCGCGCGTCTGGCAGGAGAGCATTCCAATCGATCTTCGAACGGCGGTCGACGAAGCGCGTGTGCGTCACGAGATTCGCAAAAACAAGGAGCCGTTCAACGCTCGCAACGAGCTCGCGATTGTCGGCCCTGCACACATCGCTGCGCACATCCCCGTCGTCGACTTGAAGCCGATTATCGCGGCCGCCGAGCAGACGATGGCCGAAGAGTTCAGCGCAGGCGCATTCAGTCACGCCGTCGTGTCGGATGGCACGCAAAAGACCGGCCCGACGCCGTTCCCGACTCCCGACCGCACCCGCGATGAAGAGCTTCCGGCGAGCAGCCTTCGTCCGAGCGGCCTCATGAAGAAAGTCATCGCTGCGTAAACGTGCGCCGCGCACGACGCACGTACATTAGGCAACGGGACGACGAACCGTCGCGATCGCAGCGAGCCTCAAGTTTCAAAAATCAGCGCCGTTCTTTCTCTCAGATGCGGCGGCTGGCGACGTTACTTTTGATCCTCTGTTCATCAACGACAGCTTTGGCGGATGCGCAAGGACGAGTGACGTCTGCGGGCGCGCAAGAACGGTGGCATTCCGAAAAGCTCGTCGTCGTTCTCGACCCGTCGCTGGACGACCTCGGACCCAAGGCGAAAGAATCCATTCGCAAGGGGCTCTCGGCGTGGTCGCACAGTTTGGAGAATCTTCCGTCGCTCGAGTTCGTCGACGGGAAAGAGCGCGGCGAAGAAGCGTACGACGGAACGACCCGCGTCCTCGCGACGCGCGTTCTCGATCCTGCACACGCGGGCGACCTTGCGTACACGCGCAGCTACGCCGAGACGAACAGCGGCAAGATTGTCGAAGCCGACATCGTCTTCAACACGAACTTCGCGTTCAGTGAGCAAGAGAAGCCCAGCAATTGTGCGCTGTACGACGCGGAAAGTGTCGCGGCACACGAGATGGGCCACTTCTTCGGACTCGGCGAAGATCCCGAAGTGGGCTCGACGATGTATCTCATCACGCCGCCGTGCAACGTGGCAAAGCGACATCCGATCGAGCGCGACCTCCAGTCGGTTTCGATGCTCTATGTGAAGAGCGACGTCGAAGTCGAAGTGGCGTCCGACAGCACGAATCCTCACGAAAAGGCAGGCTGCAGCACGACGCCTGCATCGAAGACGTCGGGCTCTGGCATCGGAATCGTCGCCGCGATCGCGCTCGTTTCGCGTCGTAGAAGAAGCAGTAAAATCTTTTCTCAGCCATCGTCCGCGTCGTCCTCAACCCTTCGCAATAGTCGGCCGTAATCGACAACGAGCATCGAGGAGCCCATGAATATCTTTCGAAAGAGCACGACGCTGGCTGCCGTCAAACTCACTCCGCCCGCGCAGAAGGAGCGTCCGAAGGCGTCCGAGCCGCAGGGACGCGTGAGCCCGGAAGAAGCGTTCGACGCATGCATCGACGCGATCGGTTGCCTCCTCAAGGCCTACGGGCAGAGCGTCTTCGATCTCGATGGTGAAGCCAGCGAAGAGTCGAGGGTGACGTTCGAAGAATGGGAAAAGCACATTCTCGTCGGCGCGAAACCTCCGGCGGGTTCGCAGGGTGCCGAAGGTCGCCGTGACTGGCGTGGCGTTCAGAATTTCTTCCGCGGATACCGCACGCGTGAAGTCGCGTACGTCAACAAGTCGATCGAGGGCCTTCGAGGCGTCGTTTGGATGTTCGTCCGCAGCCTTTCGACGGCGATGTCTGCCGACGAGAAGGGTGACGATACCGTTCGCTCGCAGCTCCAGCGCCTGCAGACGAGCATCGACGCCAAAGATCCGCTGAAGCTGATGAGCGACGCGACGGAAGCCGTTTCAGTCATCGGAAAAATGATGGAGGAGCGAAGCGAGCGCCAAAGGGTGCAGCTCGTGTCACTAGCCGCCGAGGTCCGCAAGCTCGGAAGCAAGCTCGAAGAAGCAAAGCGTGAGGGTGAGCTCGACTCGCTCACGAAGCTCTACAACCGCGCGTGCTTCGATCAGTATCTCGACCGTACGGCGAGCCTCGCGATCTTCGGAACGCCCGCTTCGCTCATGATGATCGACATCGACCACTTCAAAAAAGTGAACGACACCTACGGGCATCCCGCGGGAGACTCCGTCATCAAAGCCGTCTCGGATGCGCTCATTCGAGCGTTCCCTCGACGCGGAGACCTCGTCGCCCGCTATGGAGGCGAGGAGTTCGCGGTGATTCTTCGTGACGCGAAGAAAGAGGACGCGAGGCTATTGGCGGAACGCATTCTCGTCGCCGTGCGCGGAATCTGCGTTCGCGAAGGCGTAAAAGAAATTCGTCCGACCGTGTCGATCGGGCTCGCGAGCTATCATCCGGGCAACGACGCCGACACGTGGCTGCGGCGTGCCGACAGCGCGCTCTACAGAGCGAAGCAGACCGGGCGAAACAGGGTTTGCGACGTGGATGATCTTCCCGTCGAGCCCGTGGTGCTTCCTGCCGCGGGAACTCCTGCTGCGGGCACTCGCAGCGCCGCCGCCGACCAAGACGCCACGGCCGCGGAGTGACGATATTCGCGAGTGGGCTAGAGCTTCTTCGTCGGACGATACTTTCGATAGAGCGCATCGCGCCATTCGACGAGATCGGAGAACTCGTCGGCGAGTAGCTCGTTGGTCCAAACGGTGCGTGTCGCCGGACCCAGCGGAATGAACTCGTTCGCGACGGGAGACACGAGCTGCAGCACGACGGCCATCGTGATGTCCGCGTAGGTCAGCGCACCATAGAGGTAGGGCCGTCCGTCGAGAGCTCTTCGGAGCTCGAGGAGCTCGGCACGAACGATTGCGTTGCTCGCTTCGAGATCGCCCGTGAGCGCGTACTTGTGGGCGAGGAATCGCAGCGCGAGTCGTGTCGACTGACGTAAAATGGGGCTCGCGAACTTCGGAAAAAAGGGAGGAAGGGCTTCGAGGTCGGCATCGGGGACCTCGGTCATCCGCACGATGACGCGCGCGCGCCCCGCCTGCAGCGCACGCTCGCTTCGGGCGTTCCAAGCGGCGATCTCGTCGGTCAGCGGCGCGGGAAAGAGCTTCTCCGCGGTCCCACGGCGATCGGCTTCTTTGGCGATGGTGAAGGAGTCACGAAAGGTCTGCCCATCGACGATCCACGCAGGAACGCTCACCCGCTCGCGATACTCGTTCAGGCGGAGGCGAAGGAGCGGCTCGCCGACGAGCGGGATGTGCTCGATATAGCGATAGGGCAATCGATGATGATCGATCGCGAAGAGAGCTTTCTCGGTCCACGCCGAGAAAAATTCTCCGATGACCACGCTTGCCATCGGTCGTGCGCTCAGGCCCGTGGAAACGTGATGCTCACGAACGTGCCTTCGTTTTCGGCCGATGCGACGTCGAGAAGTCCGCCCATCTCACGAACCACGGAGCCGACGATTGCATACCCCAACCCGATGCCATTGGGTCGCTTGGTCGTGAAGAAGGGCTCGCCTACGCGCGCCCGCACTTCTTCGAGCATGCCTCTACCGTTGTCGAGCACCGATACGAGGAGTGACGACTTTTCGTTCGCGGCAAGCTGACTCGGCTCGCGAACCTCGATCGTGATGCGCGGAGCGGAAGTATTGGCAACGGACTCGCTCGCGTTGATTGCGAGCGCAAGAAGGGCTTGATGGAGCCGCGTCGCGTTGCCGACCACGTTCGTGTCTCGCGCTTGAACGCGCACGTCGAGTAGAATTTTCGAATCGAGCGTTCGCTTGCATAATGCACCGACTTCTTGGGCGACTTTCGCGACGTCGACGCGCTCTTCCCAGCCGCTGCTCCTCCCGTCGGCGATGAACTCGAGCGCTTCGATGAGCTCTTGACCGGATTGCACGGCAGAGGCCGCATCTTCTACGAGCCCTTGCGTGCTCGGCGTTTCTTCTTGGCGAATCAGGGAGAGATTCCACGCAACGATCGAGAGCAAATCTTTGAAGTGGCGGCCGAGCGTGTTGGCGACGCGAGTGACGACTTCGTGCTCTTCGAAACCGGTCTTGTCTGCAGGCTTCTCGGACGGCTTTCCCGGATAGTGCGAGATTACGACGTTCGGCTGAGGCGAGAGCTCGAGCGCGCGTGGCGAACTGAAGATGCGACGCGGCCCAGAAAGTGACGCGGGAACGGTGCCTGGCTTCGGGGTAGTGCCCACTCAATAAGAGTAAGGGGCGATACCGGAGGAGCGCCAGGACCTTCGCCAACTATCAATCAATCTTCATGCCAATATGGGTTGAGCCGACCCAGGAGTCACTTGTGACCCGGCTCGACGCGTGAACGGTGCGTGCGTGATTGCTCGCAGATCGGCGCGCGACGGATCCATCTGGTGGACCTTGGTCCGGATGGCGTCTCCACGTGCGCGCGGTGTTCAGCCGCTTTCGGGGAGCTTCGAGACGCGTTCCCCGCTCACGGGCGCTTCCTCGACGAAGACGCCATCGCGCACGACGGGCTCGGGCTTCGCGAACAAGAAGCCTTGCATCCAGTCGCAACCGAGCTGGAGCAGCATCTTGCTCTCGGCTTCGGTCTCGATGCCTTCTGCGACGACCGTGGTTCCGAGCTCGCGTGCGAGAGTGGTCATCGACTTCACGAGGCGTTGTCTGACGTGCGACGTTTCGATTCCGCGCACGAGAGACATGTCTAGCTTCACGAAGTCGGGCTCCATGTGGACGAGGCTTGCGAGTCCGGAGTAGCCGGAGCCGAGATCGTCCACCGCGATGCGGAAGCCGAGCGCGCGAAGCGCCGACAGACGTGGAAGGAGATCGTCGATCTTCTCGACGCTCTCGCGTTCTGTCACCTCGAGGACGACGCGAGATGCGATGCGATGGAGGGACTCAGTCGCGTCGAGCAAAGCGGGATCGAAGAGCTCTTGCGCGTGCAAGTTGACGAAGAGCAGTTGCCCTTCACGCGCACCCGCATAGCGGTCGGTCACGAGTCCACGAATTCGCCTGCCGAGATCACGTACGCGACCTGCACGTTCGGCGAAATCGAGAACGCGTCCGGGATGATTGAAGACGGGATGATCACTTCGCAAGAGCGCTTCATGCGCCACCGTGCAGGCGCCGACGCGACTGACGATCGGTTGATAGACGGGACGAAGGAGACCGAGGAGCACGTCGAACTCACCTGGGCTCGTTCGCGTCTCGGACTCTTGACGAACGCGCACGCTGGCTTCGATCGCAGCGCCGACGGCTTTGTGATCGACTGGTTTTCGGAGAAGACGATCGGCGCCGAGGTTCAGCGCGTCGACCACGACCTGCTCGTCGTGATGCGACGTGATGAGCAAGAAGGGCACGTCAGGATCGTTTGCGCGCACGACCTCGAGGAGCTCGTTGCCCGTCATGGTGCTCATCTGCGAATCACTGACGATCGCCTTGAACTTCTCGCAAGCCGCGCGCGCGCGCGCTTCAGCCGCTGAGGCGACGACGACTCCGTATCCGAGCTGCAGGAGCCCGCGCGCGAGACTCTTTGCGGCAACGAGATCGTCATCGACGACCAGCACGAGCTGCCGATCCATTCGGCGCGTCGAAGACGGTGGTGCCACGGCTACTGTCGACCCCAGGGCAATCATATGGATGACTACGGTCACCGATGCCTCAACTTGAGGACTCTTAGAGCCTCTTTCATCGATTCCAAGTCGACTGCAGAGTTGCGCGCTCACAACCTCACCCCATGTAATTTCATGTCGAGAAGTGTGGTGCACGATTCCACACGACCGGGTTTTACTAACCCATCTGGCCAGATGAAAAAACAGCGCTTATTCTCGAGCGAACTCGCGGCGCAGCGTTTTTTAATATGGGGTCAACACTTGAGTCGCGGAATGTCCTAGTCGTCGAAGATGAGGCGCTCCTTCAGGCGTCCATCAGTCGAACGCTGCGTCTCGCCGGGTTCGCCACGACGTGTGTCGGCCTAGGTCGCGAAGCGATCAAGAGCCTCGAAGGTGAGGGCGATGTCGACGCGATGCTCGTCGACCTGAACCTTCCCGACATGAACGGCATCGAGATCGTGAGGTCGGTGCACGCGTCGCGTCCCGCGATTCCGATCGTCGTGATGACGGGCGATCCCTCGATGGCGAGTGCCGTCGAAGCGATGCGCTCGGGTGCGTACGACTACCTCACGAAGCCGCTTTCGGCGGACGGTCTCGTCATCGCTCTTCAACAGGCGATTGAAGCGGGACAGATTCTGAAGCGTCGCCCGAAGGCGGCGCGCTCGACGATTGGCGACTCGATGGTGGGTGGTTCACCGCGCTTCGTCAAAGTGCTTTCCATTCTCGATGCTGCGGCCGCGACGAACAGCTCGGTTCTCATTCTCGGCGAGAGCGGCACCGGTAAGGAGCTCGCCGCACGCGCTCTCCATGATCGCGGACCGCGCGCCGCGAAGCCGTTCATCGCGATCAACTGT
>JAHFDV010000745.1 GCA_023248815.1 Myxococcales bacterium | reverse complement strand
CTAGAAGTCGCTCTTCCCAATCTCGCATCCCTCTCGAGTCTCAGCGCATTCGTCACCGGAAGAACCGCGCTCGATCCGGGTCATGCGCCAGAAGGTGCCGAGCCAGAATCGAACGCCCCAGCAGCGGGCGTTTCGAACGTCGCAATTGCGAAGGAAGTCACGGAGGTCACGCGCCTCACCGCACGCAAGCGCGCCTCCAAGTGGGCGACTCTTCGCTCGACCAAAGCGCAAGTCTGCCTGGGCCTCTCGGCTGGCCTCCTTCTCGTCGTCTTCGCGCGCATCCTGTCTTCGGGTGACGAGTCAACGGCAGGCGCATCCTCGACCGACACCAACGTCATCTCGGGCTCATCGTCTTTTCACTCGACCCCCGCGACGGACATCAAATCGACTTTCAAAAGTGGCGCGCAGCCAATTGCAAAGGGGATCGCTCCTTCCGCCCGTGGGCTCACGAAAGGCTCCATCGGCGACGCCGTCGCAGTGGCCACCGAAGAAGCGAACGCGACCTCGACCCAGGACAAAAATGCGGCGCGATCGCCCGTGCCTACCGTCTGGCCACCGAGCGTCCTCGAAGATGGCGCGCCCTCGCAAAGCGCAATCGAACGAGCCCGCGCGTCCAAACCGACACTCGAGAGACCCAAGCCGTTAGCGGCGCCCTCTCAGCTACTTCGGAGCCGGAAATGAAAGTACGCACCACACGACGGGCTGTTGGAACCGTGCTCATGATCTCGATGGTGGCCGCGACACCCGTGCGCGCCGCAACACCGCATGCTTCGAAAGCCGATACGTTGTTCGACGAGGCGCAAAAGGCGCTCGCCGATGGGCTCGTGCACGAAGCGTGTCGGCTTTTCAGCGAGAGCTACCACTTGGATCCGGCGCCTGGCGCTCTCTTGAATCTCGCGGTGTGTCACGAACGCGAGGGCAAAGTGGCAACGGCGCTCAAAGAATTCCAGGCGAGTGAACGATTGTCGGATGCAGCGAAACAAAAAGACCGCGCAAGCTACGCACGCAAAAAGGCCGCGGAGCTCTCGGCAATCGTCCCGTATGTGAAGCTCGAGCTCGAAGAACCAGAGCTCGAGACGACGCTCGTCCTCGACGACGAGCCAATGACGAAAGAAGAACAGCGGGTCCTTCTGCCACTCGACCCCGGCCCGCACTCGATCCGCGTCTCTGCGAAAGCGCGACTCGACGAGGTCGTCGCCTTCGACGTTCTCCCCCGCAGCAAGTTGGTGAGCGTTCACGTACCAAAGTTGAAAAAGGATCCGGCTTTCGAGCCGCCTGCGCCGCTAGTGGCTCAGGCGTCACTCGCGCTGGATGCCGCACGTGCGCACAAGTCCACTTTCAAACGCGACGCGAGCATCGCGCTCGTTTCGACGGCGGCCGCTGGCATTCTCTTCGGCACGTACTTCGGCATCCGGACGATCAGTCAGTCCAACGAGAGCGAAGCGCACTGTAAGGGTACGTATTGCGATCCAGAAGGCGTAGAGCTTCGAAGCTCGGCGAAGACAAATGGTGTTCTCTCGACGATTGGCTTCGGAATCGCCTTGGCGGGCGGCGGTGCACTCACATATTTGCTCTTGAAGCCCAGTGACACGCCGAAGCCCCAGGCGATTTCATTTCGTCTGACGCCGATGCTTTCTGACACGCGTGCGGGTGCCGTGATCGGAGCGACGTTCTGATGGACACGCGTTCGATTCCCCTAGGAACTCCGCGGTTGGGGGCGGTGCTTTCGTCGGCCGTTCTCATCGGGCTCTCTTCGTGCGCGTGGGTCGCAGGAGTAGAGGACGGCAACCCGTATCCCGAGGAAGGCGGCGTCGCTAGCGATGCAGGATCGTCTGCGGATACGAACCCGACGCCCCCCCTCGATGCGCCGAAAGTTCAGCTCTCCTCGAGTTGGTGCAAGCGACAAACCTCGCCGGTGCCTACCCTCTGCGCCGACTTCGACGACGACGACAGCGTGGTTTACGACCGTGGCACCTTCGCGGCATGGGAAAATACCTTCACGCAAGGCGAGGCGACCGAAACGGTCGTTCTCGAGAGCTTCGCCTCGGGTCCGCACGCGCTCGCGTTCGCGTCACGCGCGTCGACCTCGTCTACGGGCGATCCCGCTGCGCTCTACTTT
>JAHFDV010000335.1:3871-6816 GCA_023248815.1 Myxococcales bacterium | reverse complement strand
AACGTTGCTTTCGGGCGACCCGTGGCGCGCGATGCGCGTCCGAACCCGAGGTGTCGAGCCACGAGATTGAAGTCAGCGAGGGCGAGCAGGTCCATGTGTTCCACCCTGTAGACGGTTCGTTCAAAGTTACGCTCTACCGCCCCACAGGAGGAACACTTATCTATCAAGTGTCTCGGAAAACCATCAGACAGGAGAGATTCCAATGACCATCCTTGTTACCGGTGCGACAGGCACCGTGGGCCGCAACGTCGTCGAACAGCTCGTGAAGCGGGGCGCTGACGTGCGCGTGCTCGTGCGCGACCCCGCAAAAGCGAATTTCCCGGCGAGCGTCGCCCGTGTGCAGGGCGACCTGCTCGACGTCGACGCGCTGCGCGGCGCGTTCGCCGGCATCTCGACATTGTTTCTGCTCAACGCCGTCGTGCCCGACGAATTCACGCAGGGTCTGGTTGCGCTCAACGCTGCGCGGGAGGCGGGAGTCGAGCGCGTCGTCTATCTATCGGTGATCCACAGCGACCTCTACGTGAACGTGCCGCACTTCGCGGGGAAGTTCGGGGTCGAGCGGATGATCGAACAGATGGGCTTCAGCGCCACCATCCTGCGCCCCGCCTACTTCATCAACAACGATCTCTCGATCAAGGATGTGGTGCTGAACTACGGCGTTTACCCCATGCCGATTGGCGACAAGGGGGTCGCCATGATCGACGCGCGCGATATCGGCGAGATCGCGGCCATGGAGCTGATCCGACGCGAGCGCGCCGACACGCAACTTGCGCTCGAACGCATCAATCTTGTCGGTCCCGATACGCTCACCGGCCCGGACGTCGCAGCGATCTGGACGCAGGTACTCGGCCGGCCCGTAACCCATAGTGGCAACGAGACGGGTGCCTTCGAACAGAACCTCCGAAAGGCCATGCCCAGTTGGATGGCTTTCGACATGCGCTTGATGGCTGATCGTTTCGTGAGCGACGGTATGATGCCGGAGCCCGGCGACGTCGAGCGACTGACGAAGCTTTTGGGTCGTCCGCTGCGCTCTTATCGCGACTTCGCTGCGGAGGTCTCGGCGTCTTCCTAAATCTCGCAGCTCTCACGGAGAATGAACATGAACGACTCAAGAAGTGACAACGTCCAGACTGCTCAACCGAAGATCTTGGTTGTCGGAGCTACGGGGGGCACGGGACGGCTAATCGTCAGTGACGCGGTGGCGCGTGGGTACGACGTGGCAGCTCTCGTGCGCTCGCCCGAGAAAGGGGCCGACTTGAAAGGCGCGAAGCTCATCATTGGAGATGCTCGTGACGACTCCGTTCTGCAGCGAGCCCTCGAAGGTCGGACCGCCGTGGTGAGCGCGCTCGGCACGCCTGTCAGCCCGCTGCGTGAGGTCACGCTCCTCTCGAGCGCAACGCGTGCACTAGTGAGCGCGATGAAGGCGAAGCACGTCTCGCGCTTGATCTGCATCACGGGGCTTGGCGCTGGTGACAGCGCGGGGCACGGCGGCTTTCTTTTCGACAACGTGTTCTTCCCGTTGATGCTGCGTAAAGTGTACGCCGACAAGAACAGGCAGGAGACGGTGGTGAAGGAGAGCGGGCTCGACTGGGTCCTCGTTCGCCCTGCTGTGCTCAACGACAAGCCGAGGCGCGATTCGATCCGTACGATCACGGATCTTTCCAGCTTTCACGGCGGAGTCATCTCGCGCGCGAATGTCGCGAGCTTCGTCTTGGATCAAGTGCGCAGCGACGAATGGGTTCATCGTTCGCCGTTGATTGCGTGGTAGCGAGCACCTGGACGACTTCGGAGTGAGTGCGAAGACGCTACGAGCGCAGCGCCAACTGGATTGCACGTTCAACCGGAGAGGCATCTGGACTGCGCATAGGGTCGATCGGTACGGCCGGTAGAAGTGCAGGCTGCGCCATGAAGCGAGGAATGCTTCCTCGATGGGGCTGCGCGCTGTGAACGAGAAGCGGGTGACAGAGATAGACCGTCCCGGCCATGCCCGTCGCAATCGCCTCCGGGCACGGCGTCGTCGAAGCGAAGTCGTCCTCCGCAAGTTCGGCAAGCGTGAGTCCTTCGTCTCCGTGCGGCGCCAGTCTTCGTGCGATCGAAAGATGCGATCCCACGCGTATCCGCGTGGGAGCATCGTGTTCTCCCACGTCAGAAAAGAGAAAAAGCATGAGCAGCGCTCGACCCTTCGAAGCCGCGTTGACGCGCCACTTCATGAAATCTGGTTCGTTCTCCCAACCGAACGACATGTCCACGTGCCAACCGCAGTCCCCGGGATCCTCGGGCGACGGAAAGCGAATAGGGAACGTCCCGAGACTTTCTCGCGGCGCCCAGCGTCCGCTTCCGACGAGCGAATCATACGCCGACGTGAGCCGCGCCGTATTGACCGCCTCGCCAAACGGCGGTTGAGACATCTCTCCAACTCTGACGACGGGACTCGCCCAGGTCGAAGGCGCGTCTTCTCGACAACCGGTCGCGTCCCACAAAATCTCCCGGCACGCTTCGGCCAGCTCGCGAGAAAACGCCTCATCGATTCGGACGAATCCATCGAGGACGAAACGTTCGATGTCCTCCGGTGAGAGTGTGGATCGCTCAGACATTCAAGTTCCTCAGACCCTCCGTCGAGCAAGACGCCGCGACGGCCGCGAGCGCTCTCCCTCTCTCTGTACATCCCTTGAGCCAAAAGCGCTGAGCGCGACGAGGCTAGGGAGGCGCGCGGAAACGGGCTGCTGCCCGTTGAGCACGCCGACCGACGGATCGGCGATGCTCAGCGCTTTTGGCTCCGACTGTAGGACTCGAACCTACGACCCGGCGGTTAACAGCCGCCTGCTCTACCAACTGAGCTAAGTCGGAAAACGGACGAACGAGATACCAGAGGAGTGGGCGCGCTGTCATCCGAGAAATGGCGTCGCGTTCAAAGGAAGCCGCTTCTTTCGGCTATTTAGGCCTTT
>JAHFDV010000335.1:0-3861 GCA_023248815.1 Myxococcales bacterium | reverse complement strand
CCCACGACGCCCTCGTCACGCAAGATCCTCCGATGCCCGAGGTTCGTGACGACCCGGAGCTCGGCGCCCTCCCAGGAGCTCACGAGCGCCTCGCCATCGGACAAGGGGACCTCGCGATCGTCGCGATCATGAATGACTAGCGTCCTCGGCCTCGCGCCCGCGAAGGTCGTGAGGTCGTACTCTTCCCAGGTGCCGTCGAGGCGAGACGCCGCGCGCGCTTGCCACTTCTTCCGCACGCTCGGCGCGAGCGCGAGAGCGTCGTTGAAGAGCGCCGCGTACACCTGGGGCCTCGTCATTGGCGACACGAGCAGGAGGCGCTTCACGTCGAGTCCGCGTCGCAGTGCGATCCCCGTCGCGATCGCCCCGCCTGAATGCGCCAGAAGATCGAACGGACCTACGGCGTCACGAAGGCTCATGAGACCGTCGGCGAAGTCGCGAAACGTCGAGAGGCGATATCCCTCGCGACTCGGCGGAGAAGCGCCGTGCGAAGGCGCATCGAACGTCACGACGCGATGTCCGGCGGCGACGAGGGGAGCAATGAAGGGAACGAGCTGGCCGGCGTTTCCTCCCCAGCCGTGCATGAGAGCTACGGTAGGACCTTCGCCGAAGCTCCATGCGGCGAGCCGCTGGCCTTTCGCGTCGAGCGCGAGTCTCGTGCCCTTGGCGAGCGCCGCACTGGCTTTTTCATTGAAGGGTAGACGAGGGGGTGTGAACCAGAGGCGCTCGACGCACCACGCGGCCGCGCTGGGAGAGACGACGGCGACTGTCCCGAGAGCACGTTTGAGAGAAGTTGGCGCAGTCTGCGTTGCAGCCTTGTTCGGAGAGACCACTACTTGAGTTGCATTCATCGAGACTCCTTTCAATTCCGCGTGAGCCATGTAACCGACCGGTCGTGCTTTTAATGCGATAAAAAAGGGGAGGGGGCGCGCTTCAGTTCCTCCGCGCTCGAACGGAGGCGAGCAAGCGTTCGAATCCGGTGTGGGCACGCATCTTCGCGCTCTTGTCGCGAAACAATTTGTGGGATTCCTGAAACGAGGTCGCGAGGCCCACGAACTCGAAGGCGAACTGTTCGGCGTCGGTGTCTTTGCGAAAGTGCCCTTCGCGTGCGGCGAGCGTCACTGCCTTCGCGATGATGTCTCGCCACTCGCGCTGAGAGTCGACGACGCGATCTCGGAGGGGGCCGGGGCGATCGTCGTATTCCTGTACGAGAGCCATGAATATGCAGCCGGAACCGAGTCCGTTGTTCTCGGACCACTTCAATTGATTTTCGAAGAGCGCCTGCACGCGCGGCTCGCCGCGAGGCTTGGCGAGGGCCGGGAGCACTACGCGTTCGGCGAAACGTTCTCGTGCTTCGTCGATGACGGCGATCTGCAGCGCCTCCTTGGACTTGAAGTGGGCAAAGAGGCCGCTCTTCGAGAGGTCGAGCCTCGATGCGAGCACTCCGAGCGAAACACCCTCGAGTCCGACGCTCGTCGCGAGACTGAGCGCCTCGCGAACGATCGAACTGCGTGTGTCGCCGCCCTTGGTCATGGGCTCATTATATAAGCACGACCGGTCGGATGCAAGCTCGCGCGGAAACTACGGCTTGGGCCGCAACTCGAGGCACGAACGCCATTCGCCCGCATCCTCGCCACTCGCTTTCATGTCTTCTTCCGTGGACCCATTCCCACTGGCCGACACGCAAATCTCGATCGGCTCTCCGCCCGAGAGCGCGAGCGTCCCAAAGGGGAGCCGATTTCCGCACGCGACGCCGGTTCTGACGGGGACCGGATGACTCACGACGCCGTCTTCAATCACACTCACGTTCCACGTCATGTTGTCGAGTCGCTGCGGGCACGTGAGCAGAAGCTGAACGCGTTGATGGTCCTCGAACGTGGACGTTTCGAGACCGCCCTCGTCGACGATGGAGAGCACTACCGATCCGCCCTTTTCTCCGTAGCTAGGACGGTCCATGCCATCGCCCTTTGATCCCGCTCGAACGAAGAGAAAGACGCCCGCTGCTAGCGCGATCACGGCCCCCGCACTTCCTGCCCAGCGCGCGACGGAGTTCTTCGAGCCACGCTTCGCCGAATCGATCGAGCGAACGTTCGTCTGCTGCGTATTCTCGACGACCTTCGAAGGAGCGACTGCAGGAGCGCTCTCGAGAACGAGAGGGGGCAACGCGCGCGCGTCGTCGTTGATCGACGCAAGCGCTGCACGGCATGCGGCGCAGGCTTCGAGATGCTGCTCGACCAAGGTGCGCCGCGAGGACTCCAATTCGCCGAGCGCGAAGCGTTCGAGCGCGAGGAACGAGATGGGGGCGGCGATGCATCGAAGCGCCGTCATGACGCGCCTCCCGCCATCGACAACGCACGCGTGCGGATCGAATCCACGCGCTTTGCGACGGTTTTTCGATGAACGCCGAGCATCTCCGCGATCTCCTCGAGCGACATTTCGTCGAAGAAATAGAGAACGAGCACCTGGCCTTCGTCTTCTTCGAGCTCTGCGACGAGCTTCACGAGAAGATCTTGCGTCATCGTGACGGACTCGTCCGCGCGACGCGATTCGAAGCTCGCGCCGCCGTCTTCCGCCAAGAGCCGCGCGCGGTTCTTCTCGTCACGAATGCGCGAGAGGCACCGATTCGTGACGGAGCGGTAGAGGTAGGGCAGGTCGACGTTCATGTTCTTGGTTTCGAGAAGCTCTAAAAATAGGTGTTGAACGATGTCTTCGGCCTCGGACCGCGAGCGCAGTACGCGCTGCGCCTTGCGGAGCAACGCAGGGCCATAGCGTTCGTAGATCTGCATGCGCTTGAAGAGCCGGGGAGCGGCTAGTCGCCGAGAAGTCCCGCGTCGCTGCCTGCGTCGTCGCTACTTGCGTCACTCGGGTCGAGTGCGTCCGGGTCATTGCCGCCGTCACCCGCGTCGGAGCACGAACGTTCGATCTCGTCACGAAGGCTCGCGCATTGTTCCACGCTGTAAGGCCGATCGCTCGCATCGGGAGAGCAGTAGAGCTCGTAGAAGACTCGATAGTCGTCACAGCCGAAGTACGATGGTGCGGGGAGTGGGGGCTCGCCGTCCGGTAGGACCGCTGGCGCGTCGGACGCGCACGCGGTGGACGATTCCAGCGTGAGATCGCTGAGCACCGCGTGTCCAGAGCCTCGCTTCTCCACGGACACGTGAAACACGTATTGGTTTCCCAATCGAATCGCCGTGCGGATGGGCTCCCACGTCGCGCTTCCAAGGGGATAGACGTATTCGCCCTTTCCGTTCGAGAAGCGCACGGAAAGCTGCGCGGCCGGATCGAAATCGCCGAGGACGCGAAGCTGTATGCAGTTCACGACCCGAGTGTCCGAAGCCGTCTGCTGATTGGCGTCTTGCCCGAGGATCGTCGTCGGCGGGCCGAGCTCGACCGCGAGGTCGTGCGCGTTCCAAGTGGAGGCCGGGCGAACGGAGCCCGACTCGATCTGCCAGTTGCAGGGCACGCCGTTGCACCATTCGCGGAAGGAGCTGTTGTCGAGGATGGGGCCCGGGCCGGGGTCGGTGCAGCCACCGTCGCCGCCCCATGAGAAGCATCCCCCGGTGAGAAGGGCGATCACGAAGATTTGCGTGCGCATCTTATTTTCCTCCGAAATGGATGGTCGTTCCGACCACGACGCTCATGCCGCCCGCGTTCAATTTGTCGCCGAGAAGATTTTCTCCCACGGGCGCGTATTCGTAATTGGCCTGCAGGAAGGCACCACCGAGATCGTAGAAGAGCATCGAGAAGCCCAAGCTGGCGCCCAAGACCGGGCCGTAGGAGACCTGCGTGTCGCTCTCGTGCGAGCTTTTGGCATCGATGGTTCGCTTCACCGCTCCGACCCCGATTCCGAGCTGCAAGTAGGGC
>JAHFDV010000071.1 GCA_023248815.1 Myxococcales bacterium | reverse complement strand
CGCAGGCACGCACGTACTACTCTGCGTCGATCACGCTCGACGAGAACAACTCGCCGACGATCAACACGCAGAAGCTCTCTGCGGCCGTCAAATACTGGAACAAGGTCGACGTCGCGAGCGAGTACTGGCTCGACGCACTCTTCGAAGAGTCGTGGGCGTACTTCATGGCCGGCGACTACCCGCACGCGCTCGGAAACATCCACACGATTCAGTCGCCGTACTTTCCGAACGCGCACTACCCCGAAGCCGAAATTCTTCGCGCGGTCATTTACTTCTCGAACTGCCAATACGACGACGCGCAATCGATCGTCGCGAAGTTCCAGACGAAGTATCAGCCCATCTACGACGAGCTCAACAAGATCCTCGGCCGCTTCAAAGGCGACACGGCGGACGAAGAGTTCTTCAAGTTCTTGCAGCAAGTTCGCGCGGGGAAGGCCGACCTCAAGCCGAACGTTCGCCCGCTCGTCGAGAATGCGCTCGCCGATCGTCAGCTCCTTCGTAACCTCGAGTACGTCAAAGAGCTCGACGACGAGAGCAAGCGCTTCAAAGAGAAGAGCAAGAACTTCCAGGATTCGGCCGTCGGCATGGACGTGAAGGACTCACTCCAGCTCGCGCGCGACCTCGCCGTTCGCCAAGCGGGTCAACTCGCTCGCGATCGCTACCAGCGCTACCTCGAAGAGCTCAACGAGCACCTTCGTAACGGCGCGAAGATCCTCATCGACATCACCGCTGCGCAACGAAACATGCTCGACGTTGCGATGCAGGGCGGACAGGTCACGCAGGCCGAATCGAAGGCCAACGTCGTGACTGCAGACGAAGAGCACGTTCTTTGGCCGTTCGACGGCGAATACTGGCGCGACGAGCTCGGCTTCTACAGGCAGACGATCACGTCGAAGTGCGGGAGGTAATTAGATGAAAGCAACTTTGCAGAAGGCAGCCCTCTTCTTCGCCGTGCTCGGATTCTCGAGCTCGGCAGCTGCACAAGACAATATCTGCATCGCCGAAGCGGCGAAGCAGAGCATCAACGCATGTGCGAACTCGGGACCGTCGAACTTCAACGTGTCCTCACACGGGAAGACGCCGCAGACCAACTTCCACAGCGCGCCCGCTCCGGCGGATCTCAAGAAGCGCGACCAAGTGCAGAAGCCGCCCGCGGTGGACGTCGATGTCAGCGCGCTCCGTGATCCCGGCAAGAAGTTGCAGTCGCGCGCGAAGGCGCTCCTCGTCACCGAGATCGGCGGCCTCGAGCAGCTCTTCTCGAAGACGGCGAAGAATGCCCCCGACCGCGTCACCCTCGCGCGCCGTCTCGCAGAAGACTACGTCGAGCTCGAGACCGTTGCGTTCCGTGAAAAGACGCAAGCCGAAATCGATCGCGACGCCGCCAAGAAGGGCAATCCTGCCGAAGCTGGCAAGAAGCAAGCTGCCGCGAATCAGGCGGGCGGCCTCATGGCGAAGGCCCGCGCGCAGGCGCAAAACTACTACTCGATCATCAAGAACGAGTACCCGAACTACCAGCAGCTCGACGAGGTCCTCTACTACCTCGCGTACGAGTACGAGCAGGCGAACGACAACAAGAACGCGCGCGCCGTCTACTACGAGCTCATTCAGAAGCGTCCGGACTCGAAGTACATCCCGAACGCATACCTCGCATTCGGCGAGCTCTTCTTCAACGAAGCCGCAGGCGATCCGTCGAAGTGGGAGCTTGCGAAGCAAGCGTACATGGAAGTCATCAAGTTCCCGGCCGAGAAGAACAAGGTCTACGGCTACGCTTGGTACAAGCTCGGCTACGTTCTCTGGAACCAGGGCGACTTCAAGCAGGCGCTCAACTCGTTCAAGAAGACGATCGACTGGGGCAACTCGTACGCGCAGACGCCAGGCGCTTCGAAGCTCGCCGACAGCGCGCGACGCGACTCGATTCCGGTGTACGCGCTCTCGGGTGATCCCGGTGCAGCCTACAACTACTTCCATGCGATCGCGGGAGACGCGGGCGGCTCGAACGAAAAGACGTTCAAGATGCTCGACGATCTCGGTCAGAACTATCTCGACACGGGTCACTATCCCGAGGCGATTCAGCTCTACCGCGACCTAATGGTCCGCGACAAAAACGGCGAGAAGCACTGCAACTATCAGTCGCACATCACCGAAGCGACGCTCGCGATGAAGTCCAACAACAAGGAAGCCATCAAGGTCGAGCTCGACAACCAGGTAAAGAACTACCAAGCGTTCAAGGCTGATCACAAGCCGGACTCCGTTCTCGAATGCGCGAACAAGACGGCGGCCCTCACGGCTGAAACCGCGATGGCGTGGCACCTCGAAGCCGTCGGCTCCGGCGGTCAGCGCGGCACGGGCGATCAGAAGACGATGTCGCTCGCGGCGTACCTCTACAAGAAGACGGGCGAGACGTTCACGAAGGAAGAATTCTCGAAGTTCACCTTCCCGCGCATCGTCAAAGAAGACTGGCCGACGATCTACAAGATCAAGTACGCCATGGCCGACCTTCTCTACTTCCAGCAGCGCTGGGCAGAGTGCGGTCCCGCATTCGACCAAGTCGTCGAAGAAGATCCGAATGGTCCGGAAGCAGCCGAGTCGGCGTACGCCGCAGTGCTTTGCTACCAGAACATCTACGAGCAGAAGCACCAGGGCAAGGCGAAGTACGCGGGCTCCGGTAACCTTCCTGGTCAGAAGAAGACCGAGAAGGAGAAGAAGGCCGATGCGGACAAGGCGCTCGATCCGAAGGCGCTCACGGATGAACAGAAGGGCATGCTCTCCGCGTTCAACCGTTACATTTGCTACATCAAGCCGGGCGCGAACGACGCGACGGGCCTCGATCAGCTCACCGAAGTGAAGTTCGCGCGTGCGCGTACCTACTTCGAAGCGCAGCACTGGGAAGAAGCGGCCGCGACGTTCAAGGACATCGCGTTCGATCCCAAGAATGCTGGCAAGGAAATCGGCATCGGCGCCGGTCAGCTCTATCTCGAGAGCGTCAACGTTCTCGGCTCGCACTCGAAGCCGGCGCGTCCCGCTTGCTACGATGACATGGGCAACGACGTCCCGAAGATGCAGGAAATGTACTGCTCGGGAGAAGGCGCGAAGAAGTTCGAGCAAGACTGCACTTCGCTCGCGAAGATTCAGTGCGACATCCAGCGCTTGAAGGCGCAATCGCTCGTCTCCAAGGCCGACCAAGGCGCGACGAACGCGATCGAGCTCTACTCGCAAGCAGGGCAGACCTACTTCGACCTTTGGAAGAAGTACGGCGAAGCGCCGCTCGCATCGGGCCAGCCCGGTCAATGCGACCGTCTCGACGAAATCGTCTACAACTCTGGCCGCTCTTTCCAGGCAGCGCGTCTCGTTGCGAAGGCGATTCAAGCCCGCCTCGTTCTCCTCGATCCCCGTTGGAAGATGGAGAAGTCGGAAGCCGCTCAAAAGGCGACCTACGAAATCGGCGGTAACTATCAAGCCATCGCCGTCTACGACAAGGCGGCCGAGTGGTACGAGCGCTACGCGCAAATCAAGCTCGGAAACAAGCGCCCGGAGAAGGCAGACATTGCCCTCACCGACGCGACGATTCTCCGTCTTGGTCTCGGTACCCCCGAAGACGAGCGCAAGGCGATCGAAGATGCTCGCGAGTTCCGCGCGCTCTTCGGTGGCTCGAAGCCCGCACAGACGGCCAGCATCGCGTTCGCGATCGGCTCGCACTACGCGGACAAGGAAGACTGGACGAATGCCGTTGGAACGCTGAAGGGGTCGCTCGACCTCTTCAACAAGGCGAACCTCGACGTCCAGGTTCAAGCTCACGCAACGCTCGCTCGTTCTCTCCTTCGTCAGAAGGGCCCGAAGAAGCCCGAAGCGCTCGCGCAATACGCGAAGGTCCGTGCTCTCTGGAGCGACGCCCCTGGCGCCGTGAAGAAGATCCAGGATTCCTATCCGAACGAAGGCCAGCCGCAAGTGCAACGCCGTATCGGTAAGTCGCTCGAAGCCGTTGGCGAAGCGACGTTCTACGCTGCCGAAGAAGTGAAGGAAAACCTGGTCGATAAGATCAAGTTCCCCGAATACAAAGGCAAGGGCACGAAGGAAGACGTCGTCAAACACATCCAGACCAAGGTCAAAGACTGGATGGAGAAGAAGCGTCCGGCGATCGAGAAGGCGGAAGCCGAATACAAGAAGATCGTGAATCTCCAGCCCGATGCGCCGCCAAAGTGGGTCATCGCCGCCGGTTCACGCGTCGGTCTCATGTGGGGTGCATTCGTCGACGACTTCCGCGCTGCTCCGATTCCGGAAGCCTGGAAGAAGGACGATGAGATGCGCAACACGTACTACAACAATCTCGACCAATCGTCCGAGCCCATCAAGTCGGGTCGTGCGAAGCCGGCGTTGAAGACGTGCCTCGACTACTCGGTGAAGTTCCAATACTTCGACGACTACTCGCGTAACTGCGAAGTCTGGCTCGCGAAGAACTACAAGGCCGAATACCACGTCGTCGACGAGCTCCGCGGAGCGCCAACCCTCGCAAACGGCGGTCTCGATGAGCGCCCGCCGCCCATCGCGATCGGCGGTCAGATCTATCATCCGCCATCTACGGAGAAGGCGACTGAGAAGGCTGGCGAAGAGACGGAAAAGGCTGTCGAGAAGACCGAGAAGAAGAAGGGAGCACGCTAATGATTTCGTTGAAAGGCTCTCTAGTCACTCTGTTTCTCGTATCTGCTCTCACCGCCGCTTGCGGTGGTGGGGACGCGCCGAAGACGCCCGAAAACGGCAAGACGAAACCTGCAGGCCCGCAAACGGCCTCGGGTGACGTCATCGACAAAGGCGCTCAGAACAAATACCAAGCCGCCCTCGACGCGTTTTCCGCACACGATGCGGCGAACGATTGGAACGACGGCTCGTGCTCCGATGTCGCGAAGCAGTTCGAAGCGGCAGCGGGCGAGCAAAAGAGCGGCAAGTTCCCCGAGGCGACGTACAACGCGGGTCTCTCGTATCAGCGCTGCGGCAACGACAAGGAAGCGCGCGAGCGTTTCCAGCGCGCGCTGACGCAGGACCCGAAGTTCCACCACGCGCGTTCGCAGATCGCGCTCTACACGTACAAAGACAACGGCAACGAAGACGCGGCCATCTCGGCGCTTCAACAAGCCGTTCTCGACGCGCAGTTCCAGAACGTTCCGGCGCTCGTCAACTTGGCGATGCTCCAGATGGTTCGTGACTCGTCGCAAGGCGGTCAGGGCTGCAAAGACGACATGGAGTGCGCGAAGCTGAATCTTCAGCGCGCGCTCGCCATCGACGACGCGTACATGCCCGCGTTCAACCAACTTTCGCTCTACTACTTCACGCAAGCGAAGAAACGCGCCGGCGCGGTTCGTAGCAAGAAGGGCCGTTCGATCGCGACCAACGCCGCGATTGGCAAGCGCGCCGACGTGCAGCAGCTCGAGCTCGCGGATCTCGTGAGCTCGCAAGGTGTCCGCAAGAACGCCAAGTACGCCGCCATCCACAACACCTCGGGCCTCATCAAAAATGAGCTCGGACAAGTGAACAACGCCGTTCGCGAATTCGCACTCGCCGCGGAGCTCGATCCGAAGCTCTTCGAAGCGCAGATGAACTTCGCTCTGGTAAATCTCTCGTTCCGCGGATTCGACAAGGCGCGAGATGCCTTCAAGCGCGCGATCGAAATGCGTCCGAACGACTACGACGCGCACCTCGGTCTCGCACTCGCGCTCCGCGGTCTCATCGACGACTCGAACTACGACGCGCAGGTTGCTGCCGTTCAAGGCGAGCTCGACGCGGCGAAGAAGATCGATCAAGCCCGGCCCGACGCTTTCTACAACGAAGGCATCCTCACGCAGGAATACAAGGCCAAGTCCGGCGGGGACAAAGCGAAGACGATCGCCACGCTCAACCAAGCGAAGACCGTGTTCGAGACCTTCATCAGCAAGGCCCAGGGCAAGCCCGAGTACGACGGCGCCGTGAAGCGCTCGAAAGAGCGTCTCCAAGACATCGATGACACTGTGAAGTTCTTGCAGCTGTAAGCACGCAAGCTTTTCGACCCAGAGACCCCCGTCGCAATGGCTACGGGGGTTTTCTGTTTTGTTCGTTAAGCGCAACGAGATGGTCCCCAACGTTCACTGGCCGCGCCGTGTCTCAGGGCTCGGAGGAACGAAGAATGAATCGAGTCTCATTGACGGCGAAGGTGGTGCTGGTCGGATTGCTGCTCAGCGGAAGTGCATCGGCCCAGGAATCGGGGCCGGCGGAGGAGGGGAGGACCAAGGACGGACGCTCGTACATTTTCAAGGACGATCCCATGACCGCCGGAGGGCTCGATCCGAACATGCCAACCATTCGAATCGTCGCGAAAGCATCGCGAACGACGCTTATTCGGCCGCGTGTCTCGTTCGTCGCAGAGTTATTGAAGTCGGTGGAGAATCTCTGAGCACGTCCTCGCGGTTGCCAGGCGAGGGCTAAGGTGCGGCCTCTACCCCTCACCCCATCGGCGAAGATTCCATCTTCTTCCGGAACCTTTTGCACTCCCGCGTGTCAGAACCTCGTGAAGGGACAAACACCTGGAAGTGCATTTAGGTGAGGAACTGCGGTTGACCGGAAGATGGGATGCAGAATAAACTCTCGCCCCGAACCGGAGCCGTGTGCGCGCTCGCATGGAGGATACGAAAATGACTCGAGTTTCATTGATCGCGATCGTTGTCGTTGGTTGCTCACTTGTGACGGGCACTGCGTTCGCGCAGCAAGCCGGTGGTGGTGGCGGTGCCGCTCCCAAGTCTTCGGACGGCAAAGACGGATACGGATACGAATTTTCCGACGACCCGCTCAGTGCAGGTGGCTTCGGTCCCAACGACGCGACGATTCGCGTTCGCCCAGGTCCCGTGCGTACGACGCTGATTCGTCCGCGTACGTCGTTCGTCGCAGAAATGTTGAAGTCGGTCGAGAACCTCTAAGAATTTTGCGAGCGACTTCCGTCCCTGTCGGCCGGCACGCTCGCTCTCCTCTCTCTCGTTGTGAACGCCGCGCTCCGTGCGGCAGAAAGTCGAAACGTCGATGGCTCAGGTTGCTCTAACGTTTGCGCTCTACCAAGGAGGCCAACTCGTTCGCCGAGAAGTGCTTTCGCAGCCGATCGTGAAGGTCGGAAAAGATCCGCGAAGCCACCTCAAGGTCGATGACGAGAAGGCAGCGCGAATGCATGCCGTGATCGAGGTCAACTCGCCCTCGGACATCACGCTCATCGATCTCGGCAATGAGCCGGGTACGCTCGTCAACGGGCAGCGCGTGAACAAGTGCAAAGTTCGCCAAGGCGACCAGATTCAAGTGGGCGACACGCTCATTCACTTGGAGGCCGTTGGTGAAGCTTCGCAAGCCGCTTTGGTTCCGCCACCTGCCGCGTCCTCTGCAGCGGCGCATATCTCAGCGCCGCCGCCGGCCGGCTCCGTTCCTCCTCCGGCATTCGGTCCTTCGGGAACGCAAGCGCTTCCGGCGCAAGCGATTCCTGCTCCGACGTTTGCATCGGCTCCTCCCGTGAACCCCTTCGCGGCTCCCGTTTCGCAAGCTCCCGCGAATCCATTCGGCGGCGCAGCTTCGCCTTTCGCAGCGGCAGCGGTTCCGCAGTACGACGCTGGGTACGCATCTGCCGATTACGGTGGCCACACGGATCACTCGCACAAGCACAAGAAGTCGGATCCGAACGCGCAATACCAGCTCGTTCGTAGCGGCCCCGACGTGAATCCCGACGAAGTCGAGATCCAGCACGTTTCATCCGTCGAAGTGATGGTCCTCTGGGACAGCAACATCCTCTTCGTCAAGCACCTCACGCCGCCGCGCAGCTTCTACGTCGGCGAAGGCAAGACGGACTACCAACTTCCTGCAGAGCTCGCAGGCGATCGAACTCCGGTCGTCGTTGCACGCGGCGGAAGCATCGCTGCGGTCTTCCCGCGCGGCTCACGTGGTTCGGTCGAAATCCCGGGCCAAGGCAAATTCCTCATCGACGACCTCATCCAAGCAGGTCGTGCGCGCGCTTCTTCAGAAGCTTCAGGCGGCCACGAATTCGACCTTCCGGCAGGCGCAAAGGCGCGCATCGAAATCGAAGGCGGCCTCATCTTCCAAGTGAGCGCGGTCAATGCCGGCAAGCCCGTCGCAGCTGGCCTCCTCGCGGGACTCGGCGCTGCCGGTCTCATGTATGTTGCACTTAGTGCGCTCGCGCACTCGGGCCTCTTCGCCGCCTTCGCTTTCTTCATGCCGAGCATGGGAAGCGACGACGCCGATGGTCTCGATCGCGACGCGATGCTCCGCATGCGCAAGTACCTCGACGCGGCCGCCGAGCGCGAACGCGAAGAAGAGAAGACGGAGCAGCAACCCGACGCCAACGCCGACAACAAAGAGGGCGGAACGGGCACGCGCGCCAAAGGCGAAGAAGGCTCGATGGGCAATCCAAATACCCAAGCGACCGGACACAAGTACGGCGTGCAAGGACCGCAAGACAATCCGGACCCGCACCTCGCGCGCCAAGCGGCGCTCCAGGAAGCGGCTCAGTTCGGAATGATCGGCCTCTTGAACGTCGGCGCCGGTGGCGATCCGAATGCTCCGACCGCTCCTTGGGGTCGTGAAGACTCGTCGGGCAACGACGCGATGAGCGCACGCGGCAACATGTGGGGCGACACGATTGGTGACTCGTTCGGCGCAGGCGGTCTTGGACTCGCAGGTGTCGGCGAAGGCGGCGGTGGTCGCGGCGAAGGTATCGGCCTCGGCAACATCGGTACGCTCGGTCACGGTGCAGGCACTGGAACGGGCAACGGCTTCGGCAGCGGTCACGGCCGTCTCGGCGGCGCTCACCAGACGAAGGCCCCGAGCATTCGTCAGGGTGCAACGACGGTCAACGGACGCCTTCCTCCGGAAGTCATTCAGCGCATCGTTCGCCAGAACTTCGGTCGCTTCCGTCTCTGCTACGAGAACGGTCTCCGCACGAATCCGAATCTCGCGGGTCGTGTCTCCGTCAAGTTCGTCATCGACCGCAGCGGCGCTGTTTCGACAGCGCAAGACGGCGGGTCGGAGCTCGCGGACAACTCGGTCGTCTCGTGCGTCGTTCGAGGGTTCAACAACCTCTCGTTCCCGCAACCCGAAGGCGGCATCGTTACGGTCGTGTACCCCATCATCTTCAATCCGGGTGATTGATCGCCTTCACGGTTGAAGCGCTGCTTCGGTAGCGGAAGGCGGCGAGTCGAAAGGCTCGCCGTTTTCGTTTTGTGTCACGAAATATCGAGGTGACACGATCGCGCTCTTCCAATAATGTGCGCGGCATGCGCCTTCTCGCAATTGCTGCTCTCTCGCTCTCCCTCGTCGGATGCAACCGTAACGCCGTCGAAGCGGTCAACCGCTTCAACGAAGGAAACCAGGCGAAGAAGTCGGGCAACCTCGACGAAGCCGCCTCGAAGTATGATCAAGCCTCGAAGCTCGATCCTTCGAATCACCGCATTCACTGGGGTCTCTGCACGATCGCGCAGGCGCGCGAAAACTGGGAGAAGGTTGCCGAGCACTGCAAGAACGCAGCGCGCGCGTCCGAGATGGACGGCATGAAGAAGAAGGCGCCGAGCTTCGCGAACTACTACGCGCTCTGGGGATACGCCGAGCGTCAGCTCGCTTCGAAGGGCCAAGCGCAGTGGGGCGATGCGAAAGAGCCGCTTCAAACGGCGATCAAAATCGATCCGAACCTTCCTGGTCCCTACGCCGACCTCGGCGAAGTGAGCCTTCATCTCGATGAAGAAGCAGCAGCGCTCCAGAACTTCACGAAGGCGATCGAGACGAAGCCGACGGATCTCGATGCATACGTTTCGCTCGTCGAGCTCTACAGCGATCTCGGTTACGACAAGGAAGCGGAAGCCGTCCTCAAGGAAGGCCTTTCGTTCGCGGGCGATTCGAAGTCCGACGATCCGCGCATTCAGCGTCACATCTTCAACCTTCGTTCGCGCGCCGGCTCGCTCAAGGAAATGAAGGGCGACACGAAGGGCGCACTCGCCGACTACGAAGCCGCCAAGAAGCTCTGCGGTCAGTGCAACGAGCGCGGTCAGCAGATCGCGTATTTCAACCTCGGTTCGGCCCTCGTCAAAGACGGGCAAAAAGAGCAGGGGATTGCGCTCCTCAAGTCCTTCAACAAGGTCGTCTGCAAAGGCTCCGCAAAAAAGAACTTCGACGTCGAGTGCGACCAAACGATGGAAATCGTCTCGAAGGCCGGCGGAACGCTCTAAGCGTCTCCTGTTCCGACAAGACCCTCCTCGCCGACGGCCTGGAGGGTTTTTGCTTTTTGGAGCCTCGGCTTTCTCGATTCAAGTTGCACCCAAGGACGCGGGCTGCGCTCGTGTCCCAGATCTCCCGCCGCCATGAGGGGGGCGGAGTGAGACGGATTGTCTCGATCGTTCACGCTTGAGCGCGTCACGATCGAGTGATCGACTCACACACATCTGACTACGCGGCGCAGCGACGTGTGAAACGGTTAAAGAATCCATCCCACTGTGGCTGACAGTCCTGGTAACGTTGCCGCCGTCCGACGCCTATGATTTTGCCGTGTTTAGGCGCGTTTCGGTCCGACCGAGGAGCTCAATGGAACGTCTTTCGCAGCTGGAGGCAATTCGAGATTGGCAGGGGCTCGTTGAAGAGCTCGAAAAGGCTATTGGAGGCGCGACAGACGGACCCACGAAGTCCGAACTGTTCCTTCGCTATGGCACTGTGCTCGAACAGAAATTTCTTTCGGGCGCCAAAGCCCTAAAGGCTTATCAAGACGCATTCAAAGCGAACACGGCCAACGTGATCTCGCTCGCGGCAGCGCGGAGTGTGTATTGGGATCTCGGCAAGTTGAACATGGTGCAGAAGCTCCTCGAGCTCGAGCTCAAGGCCCATTCAACTGGACCGAAAGCAGCGGAGCTCCTCGTCGAGCTCGCTGACGTTCACTACGAATCGGGCGACATCGAGAAGGCAACGGCAGCCTTTGCTCGCGCGCTTTCGGCAAGCGCTGGCGAAAGCCAAGAGGCGAGTGCGTCTCTCGAAGACGTGCAAGTCGATTCGAGCAGCTGGCAAGCACTCGTAAAAGATCTCTCGTCGTCGGCTGATCGCGAATCGAACGCGCGCGCGAAATCGCGTTTGCTTCTTCGCGCTGCTCGCATCGCGAAGCGCTTCTCGCCGAACGACGTCGAAGCACTACTCCTTCGCGCGTACTCGGCAGACCCGACGTACAACGAAGTCGCGAACGCGTACGAAGGCCTTCTCGCAGAAGGATCGCGTCTCGACGAGCTCGAGGTCAATCAGACGGAGATCCTCACGTCGATCCCAGATCGCACCGAGCGCGCGCGCTTCGCGTTCACGTTTGGCAAGCGTTGGGTGCAGCGTCATCAGAACCCAGACGTCGGCGTGCGCTTCCTCGAAGACGCGCTTCGTCTCGACTCTTCGTACGACGGCGCGTTCTTGTTCTTGCGTGATCACTACGGTCGCAAGTCGAACGATCATCAGCGCGTTCTTTCGATCGTCGAAGAGGCTGCGACGCAGTCGAGCGATCCGCACTGGAAGAGCTACTACGTCGCGCAAGCGGCGCTGACGGCGTGGAAAGACGTCTCGAATCTCATTCGCGCGAAGAGCTGGTTCGAGCAGCTCGCGTTGCTCGAGCCCGAGCATCCGCAACTGAAGGCGTTCGAAACGCAGATCGGTGAAACGATCGTACCGGGCGGCGCAGAACGTCCCGCATCGCTCGTCCCGCCTAAGCCATCGAAGAACGATCGTCCGACGGCTCCGCCGCCTGCGGTTGCGACGCGTGGTTCCGTTGCGCCCCCCGCGCAAGAAGCGACGCCCGCTCCGGCACGCACGGAAAGCATTCCGCCGCCACCCGCGGCACCCCAGATCGAAGAGGCGTCCATCATGACGGCGCCTCCTCCTGCACCGTCGGAACCGCGTGAAGAAACGCCGGCTCCTCCCGCGGTCGAAGAAGTCGTTGCGTCTCCGGCGCCCGCTCCCGTCGCAGCCGCGTCGGTTGCCCCGCCCGCAGCTTCGGCGTCGGTCGCACCACCCGCGGCAGCAGCAGCTCCCGCTTCGGATTCGAAGATCGCAGAGCTCCGCGCGACCGCAGAGAAGCAAGAATCTGCGAAGCGCTTCAACGAATACGTGAAGACGCTTCTTCTTCTCGCGCAAGCCGTTTCCGATCCAGCAGAGAAGGTCGAGCTCTATCTCAAGGCTGCCGATCTCTACGTGAACAAGTTCGCGAACCAGGCCGAAGCCGTGAAGGCATACGAGCAGGTCATCGCGATCGATGCGGATAACGCTGCGGCCGAGGATTACCTCCGCCAGATGTACGAGAAGCGTCGCGATTGGGAAAAACTTCTCAATCTTCAGCGTCGCGATGCGGAGCGCACGCCCGAAGGATCGACCCGCGCGCAGAAGTTCGTCGAGATGGCGAAGCTCGCGACCGAGCGCGTGAAGAAGCCAGAGCTCTCGATCGAGCTCTGGAACGAAGTGCTCAAGAACGACGACGCGAATCCCGACGCCCTGACGGCGCTCGGCCCACTCTTCGAGCGCACGAAAGAATTCGACAAGCTCGCGAGCGTGCTCGAGAAGCAGATCGACATCACCTACGACTCGGCCGCGAAGGTTCAGCTTCTTTCGAAACTCGGAACACTCTACGGCGATCGTCTCAACAACGACGTCGGCGCCGTCGATGCGTGGCGCATGCTTCTCTCGCTCGATCCGAACGATCGCAAGGCGCAAGAAGCTCTCAAGAAGAAGTATCTCGCGCTCGGCCGCTGGGACGATCTCGAGACGTTTTATGCCGAGTCCGGTAAGTGGGACGAATTCATCCGCGTCCTCGAGCAGCAGGAAGCGAAAGAGACGGAAACCGAAGGGAAGATCGGTCTTCTCTTCAAGATCGCCGAGCTCTGGGCGGAGCGTAAGCAAAAGCTCGATCGCGCTGCGAAGTCGTACGAAAAGATCCTCGAGCTCGACGCGCAAAATCTCCGCGCGGCCGATGCTCTTGCTCCTCTCTACACGCAGTCGGGCAACTCGAAGGCACTCGCCAACGTTTACGAAGTGAAGCTCCATCACGAGACGGACGAGACCGCGCGTCTCGGACTGCTTCGTGAGACGGCCGCACTCTACGAAGGCAAAGTTCGCGAGCCCGAGAAGGCTTTCGAACGTTACCTCTCGGCATTCGAGCTCGTCCCCACGGACGAACAAGCCGCTGCCGACATCGAGCGCGTCGCCAAGGGCGTGAACGGTTGGGAACGCGTCGTCACGGCATACAAGAGCGCGATCGATTCCGCTGAAGGGCAGGGCGACTCCGCAGCCGTCACCGCACTTCGTCTTCGCTTGGGACGTGTCCTCGTCGAGGAAGTGGGACGCACGGACGAAGCACTCGCGGCGTACCGCGCGGTCTACGAAGCCGAAAACGACAACGCCGTCGCGCTGTCGGCCCTCGAGCGCCTTTATCGCTCGACGAATCAGTTCTCATCGCTCCTCGAAATCTACACGCGCAAGAGTGATCTCGCGCTCGAGCCCGAAGAGCGTCGCGCCATTCAATTCGAGATCGCACGCCTCTACGAAGGCGAGCTGAAGGAAGTCGAAAAAGCGATCGAAACGTACAACGGCGTGCTCGAAGAGCAGCCCGCGGACGCCGAAGCGCTCGAAGCGTTGGATCGCCTCTACGGCGATCTCTCGCGTTGGGAACCGTTCGCCGACGTCCTCCGTCGTCGCATCGAGCTCGAAGCGAACGATGCACGCATCGTCGACTTCAAGTTCCGTCTCGGCACGGCGCTCGAAAAGCATCTCGACGACGCACGTGGCGCGCTCGAGAACTATCGCGAAATTCTTCTTCTCGATCAGTCGCACGAAGGCGCTCGTCTCGCGCTCGAGAACCTCTTGGCTCATCCCGAGCTCAAGTCGGATGCCGCGGCAATTCTCGAGTCGATCTACGAAGAGCGCTCGGACTGGCCGAAGCTCATCGCAACGCTCGAGATCCTTGCGGCGACCGAAGACGACGTCCGTCGCAGCGTTCAGCTCCAGCGAAAGATTGCGCGCATCAGCTCGACCACGGGCGACCAAGAGCGCGCATTCAAGGCTCTTTCTACGGCACTTCGCGCCGATCCCTCGCAAGACGACACGCGTCACGAGATCGAGCAAGTCGCCGAAGTGTCGGAGAGCTTCCCCGCACTCGTTGCACTCTACAAGGAAGTTGCAGGCGGTCTCAGCGACGCTGACCTCGCGCGCAACTACTGGTTCCGCGTTGCCGGAATCTACGAGCGTCTCGACAAGATCGACGACGCAGCCGATGCGTATCAGCAAGTCCTCAAGCTCGACGGCACGGATGAAGCCGCGATCGCCGCGCTCGAGAATCTCTTCACGCGCACCGAACGCTGGACGGACCTCATCTCCGTCATTCAGCGTCGCGTCGACCAATCGGCCGACTCGGAGCTTCGCGAGGGACTTCTCTTCCGCATGGCGCAGATCTTCGACGAGAAGGTCGGCAAGCCCGAAGAGGCGATTGGCGCGTACCGCAAGGTGCTCGACATCGACGCTTCGAACGAACGCGCACTCGCGGCTCTCGAAACGATTCTCGCGCGCCAGAAGCTCTGGCCCGAGCTCGCCGAAAACCTCGAATCGCAACTTGCCCTCGCTGCGGAAGATCAAGAGCAGCTCCGCCTCATGCTTCGTCTCGCGAGCCTTCGCGAAACCGAGATGGCACAGACGGAACAGGCCATCGAAGGCTACCGATCCGTTCTCGAACGCGATCTGAACAGCCAAGAGGCGCTCTCTGCGCTCGAACGCTTGGGACAGTCGGCCGACCACGAGCTCGCCATTGCCGAGATCTTGGAGCCGCTCTATCGCCAGCTCGGAGACTTCAAGAAGCTCATCGGCGTGCACGAAGTGCAAGTGCGCCGCGCGACGGAGAGTGATCGTCGCGTCGAGCTCCTCGGTCAAATCGCGACACTCCACGAAGATGCCGCGAACGACTTCAACTCGGCGTTCGACACGTACGCTCGCGCGCTTCGTGAAGAGCCGTCGAACGAGTCGACGCAGCAGTCGATCGATCGCGTCGCACGCGGCGTCGGACGCTTCCGCGATCTCGCCGAGGTCTACAAGGATCTCGCCGAGAAGGCCGAAGACGCGACGCTCTCGACCACGCTCTACATGATGGCGGCGCGCGTCCACGAAGCCGATCTCGGCGAAGCGGATGCGGCGATTGCTCTCTATCGCAAGGTGCTGGGCATCGACGCGACGCATCTCGATGCGGCGGTCTCGCTCGAGCGCATCTTCCGTTCGACGGAGCGTTACTCAGAGCTCTCTGAAGTGTTGCAGCAGAAGGCGGGAATTCTCGCCGAGCCGCAAGACAAGAAGGAAGCGCTCTTCCAGGCGGCTTCGATCGAAGAAGACGTCCTCGAGCGACCCGAGGCGGCGATCGCCGTCTACAACAAGGTGCTCGAGCTCGATGGCGAAGACGTTCGCGCGATGGATGCGCTCATCAAGCGCTACATCGGACTCTCACGCTGGGCCGACCTCATGGCGGTCTACGCGCGCAAGGCCGAGCTCGTTCTCGACCCCGAGGAGAAGAAGCGCATCTACTACCAGATCGGTGCGGTCTACGAGCGCGAGCTCACGGACGTCACGCGCGCGATCGAGACGTACCAGAAGATTCTCGAGCTCGATCCGGACGATCTCCAGGCGCTCTCGCGTCTCGATTCGCTCTACGAGCAGGCCGAGAACTGGGCAGAGCTCCTCAACGTTCTCACGCGCGAAAGCGAGATGACGTCGGATCCGATGGAGGCGCTCAGCTTCCAGTACCGCATTGCGGATCTCTACGATCGTCGCCTCGACGACGTCACGCGTGCGATCGAGCTCTATCGCGAGATTCTGACGGCGCAGTCGGACCACAGCCCGGCGCTCCGCGCTCTCGAGATCCTGAAAGACGGCGAGCGCGATCCGCTCGGCGCCGCGGCGGTTCTCGAGCAGGTGTACGACGGAACGTCCGACGTCCCGCGTCTCATCAGCGTCCTCGAAGTCCAAGCGCGTCACTCGACGGATCCGATCCAGACGGTGGAGCTCCTCCATCGCATTGCTCGTCTCCAAGAGGACTCGCTGAACGATCCGCGCGCCGCGTTCGACACGTACGCTCGCGCAGTCACGCAAGACAACGGCAACGAGCTCACGCTCGCGAGCCTCGAACGATTGGCAACTGTCGTCGAGCGTTGGCCCGCCGTCGCGAAGCTCTACGACGCAGAGCTCGAGAAGCTCGGCGATACGCCGGATCGCTTCGTGGAGCTCGGTCTTCGCACCTCGCAGATCTACGAAGTCCAACTCGAAAATGTCGACGAAGCGATTGCGCACTATCGTCGCGTGCTCGAGAAAGACTCGGAGAACCAAGTCGCGATTCGTTCACTCGATCGCCTCTTCCTCCAGACGGCGCGCTGGAAAGAGCTCACGGAAATTCTCGTGCGCGAGGCCGAAATCGGTCAGACGCCCGACGAAATCCTCGAGTTCAAGTATCGCCTCGGTCAGGTCGAAGAGCATCGTCTCTCGAATCTCGACGGAGCGATCGCGGCCTATCGCGAAGTGATGAACGCAGCGCCCGAGCATCAGCCGACGCTCGAAGCGTTGGAGTCGCTCTTCTCGCGTCAAGCGAAGCTTCCCGAAGTCACGGACATCCTCGAACCGCTCTATCGATCGGCAGGGGAGTGGCACAAGCTCGCGGGCGTCTACGAAGCGCAGCTCGGCATCACCGAAGCGAAGGACGAACGCCTCGCCGCGTACTACCGCATCGCGGAGCTCACGGAGGACAAGCTCGTCGACCCCGACGCGACCCTTCGCGTTTATCTTCGCGCACTGAAAGAAGCGCCCCTCGACGAAAAGACGGGCGAAGAGCTCCCGCGGCTCGCGGGCTCGGTCGACAACGGCTGGGAAATTCTCGCGAATGGCTACGCAGACGTCATTGGCGTCCACGAAGACAAGACCGTTCAGACGCTCATCGGCAAGCGACTCGCGCACACGTTCGAGGACGAACTCGGTGACATCACGAAGGCAGAAGAGACGTACAAATACGTTCTCAGCGTCGATCCACTGGACTCCGATGCGCTCGCCAATCTCGACCGCATCTATCTCTCGCTCGAATCGTTCACAGAGCTCGCGGAAGTTCTCGAGCAACGCATCCAGGCGACGACCGAGCCGATCGAGCTCGTCGAGCTTCATGCACGTCTCGGAGAGATCTACGAGACGAAGCTCGGCAAGCAGGGCGATGCAATTCGCGTCTTCAAGCGCGTCTTCGACGACCTCGACAAGAGCCACGAAGGTGCAATCGCCGCTCTCGGCCGCATCTACGAGGGTCAGGCGAACTGGGCGGAGCTCAACACCGTTTACGAGCGCGAGCTCACGAACGCGACGGGCGACGTTGCCGAAGCCGAAATTCGCGCGAAGATCGCGCGCCTTGCATCGGAACGCCTCGGCGATCCGCAACGCGCGATCGACACGTGGAAGGTCGTCCTCGACCTTCGCGGGGAAGATCCGGAAGCGCTCGGCGCACTCGCGCTGCTCTATGAAGCGGGCAGCCAGTGGCAAGAGCTCGTCGACGTCCTCGAGCGTCATTTCGAGACGGCTGGTTCGGACGACGATCGCGTCAACGTCCTCACGCGACGTGCGCGCATCTTCACCGAACGCCTCAACGAAGACGCAAAGGCGCTCGACGATTGGAATCGCGTTCTCGACATCGACTACGCGAACCTCGCCGCACTTCGCTCAGTAGCGAACATCCGCCGCCGCCAAGAAGATCCGAACGA
>JAHFDV010000744.1 GCA_023248815.1 Myxococcales bacterium | reverse complement strand
CTTCATGGCCGATGGCTTCGCACGGACTTCTGGTCGAATGGCGGTGTGCGCGGGGACCTCGGGTCCGGGCGCGACCAACATGCTCACGGGCGTGGCGTGCGCCTTTGCGGATGGCGTTCCGATGCTCGTCATCACGGGACAAGCGGCATCACACGCGCTCGGCAAGGGGGCTGCGCAAGAGACGGCGCGCGAAGACATCGACATCGTCGAGATGTTCCGACCGGTGACGAAATACTCGGCGATGGTCACCTCTGCAGACACGATGCCGCATCATCTGCGTCGCGCCTTGCGCCTCGCGATGACGGGGCGCCCTGGCCCGGTGCACCTCAATGTACCCGTCGAGATCTGGGAAAAACCCGTCGCCGAAAAGGTGTGGCTCGAGCCCAAGCAATATCGCGCGCAGACGCGCTCGTTCGACCGCGCGGCCGTTCAGCAAGCGGCAGAGGTCCTTCTGAACGCCGAGCGACCCGTCTTGCTCGCAGGGTCCGGCGTCGGAATCGGCGGTGCGACGGAGCACTTGCGAGCACTCGCCGAGCTTCTTCCGGCGCGCGTCGCGACGACGCCGCGCGGCAAGGGACTTCTCCGCGAGGACCATCCGCTGTCACTCGGGGTGCTCGGCGTTGCGGGTCATCGCGAAGCGCGCGAGACGATCATCGACAACGATCTCGACGTGCTCTTCTCGATCGGCGCATCTCTCGGTGAAACGAGCACGCTCAATTGGTCGCCGGCGCTACGTCCGAAAAAATCGTTCATTCAGCTCGATGTCGATCCCGATCGCATCGGACGTAACTACCCCGTCGACATCGGCTTGCTCGGCGACTGCCAGAGCATCCTCATCGAGCTCATTTATCATTTGCATCGCCGCATCCGCGAAGGCGCGCTCCCGAAGTCGACGTGGAACAGCGCACCACCTCTGACGAGGGGCCATCAACGATACGACCGACCGGCAGAGCGCACGTCGGACGCCGTGCCTTTGACGCCGCAGCGCTGGCGAACCGAGCTCGAGACCTTGCTCCCCCACGACGCAATCATCTTCTCGGATATCGGAGGGCACATGCTCTTCAACCTCCACGACCTCTGCATCCGCGCCAAGCAGAAGTTCGTAATCAACATGGGATTTGGATCCATGGGTCACGGGACCGTGGCGCCCATCGGCGCAGCGCTCGCCAATCCAGGCCGCACCATCGTTTCGATCGTCGGCGACGGTTGCTTCACGATGAATGGCCTCGAGCTCATCACTGCGGCCGAGTTCGACATCCCTGTCGTTTGGATCGTCGAGAACAACCAGGGCCACAACATCACCTGGCACTGCACGCAGATTCTATCGCCCGGAAAAAAGCTTTCGGTCGCCCGCTACCGAAAGCCGTTGAGTATCGCCAAGCTCGCACAAGGGATGGGCCTTCACGGCGTCGCCGTCGACAACGCACGCGATTTCCGAAAAGCCTTCGCATCTGCGCTCGCCTCCGAGCGTCCCTGCGTCATCGAAGTCATCACCGACGCCGAGATTCCCCCACCCTTCGGCGCGCGCGCGAAGTCGCTGGCAGGATTCATCGAGTAGCGCGGAATTCGCCCGCCACTCGGGTGAGCGGGACGAATTCCGCTCTTTGGCCCGATGACTGTGCCCGCGACCCTATGTTGTTTTGAACGCTTCGCGTTCGGGATCGCTGAGCGGGACGAGTGTCGCGTTCGTCATTTGACCAGAGAAAGACGCGGCCCGACCGCGAAGGCGGCTACGTGTCCGCTCTCTTCGGCGATGTAGACGTTGCTTTGCTCGTCGACGCGCATGAGATCGGGGATGGCATGGCAGGGGCCGATGCGACCGAGCTCGACGCCATCGCTCGGGCGGAACACGTGGACATCGGAGTGCGGAACGAAGAGCGCGCCCGAGCGAAGGACCGGCTCGAGACGACGAGGGACGTCGCTGTCGATGACGGCGCCGAGCACTTGGCGGTAGCGCACGCGCCCCGTCTTCATTTCGATGGCGACGAGCTCACCCGTGGGGGTGTTGCCGATGACGAGATCGTCGACGACGAGCCAGGAGGTGCCGAAGGGGGCGACGGCTTGCGTCGTATCCCAGAGGCGCGTGCCCTTCTCGGTGTCGAAACCGACGAGGCGGAGACCGCGG
>JAHFDV010000070.1 GCA_023248815.1 Myxococcales bacterium | reverse complement strand
TTCTTTGCTCTCGAACGTCGCAAGGAGGAGCCTTCCCTTCTCTCCTTGATTGACGACGACACGAAGCGTCGTCTCTTTTCCTTCGTGCGCGTAGCGCACCACGTGCTTGCCTGGGTCGATCTCGTAGGATTTTCCGTCGTCGAGCCGCGTCGAGAGAAGGACGTCGTCCACGTAGACCGACGTATTGGGAACGTCACCAGCGACCGAATCGCGCGCGCCGAAGCTCACCGTCGGAACGAGATGAGAGAGCTCTTCGCTGAACTTCGCGCAGTCGCCCTGGATGAGTGACGGGCACGTGCTTTGTGCGCACGTCAGAAAGGACTGACGCGCCTTCGCGAGCTGCGCCTTCTCTTTCTGGTCTTGCCCGCGCCCATGCGCCTCGACGCACTCTTCTTTCGTGGCCGCCGCGGCTTCCCGCTCAGAAACGGAGAGAACCCAAACGCCGACGATCGCGGCACCGAGGAGAACTTTAGCCTTCATTTATAGGTCCTTTCATCACAAGCACTTCGGTTTGAAGATCTTCTTGGCGCCTTCGAAGTAGAACGGCGGGTTGCAGTCGTTCTTCGCGCTGGCGTTCGCGTCGGGCGCCGGAGCCGGCGGCGACTTGTCCGTGGGCGCAGAGACGGGCGGTGGATGCGTCGTGGGCACGCTCACCCGCTTCGCCCAATTTCCCTGCGGTGCGGCGACTTGCGGAGCAGCTACACGAATGGGCGCGAAGCTCGTGAGTGGGGCCGCGGCGCCACCTGCCAGATTGGGCCCTGGCGCTGCTTCGACGTCACGACTTCCGTGCGTCGTGGCTGCATTCGCGACCGCGGAAACGCCGTTGGCCGTCGCGGTTGCCACGTTCGCGAGCCCCTCCTTTGCCTCGATCGAAGGAGGCTGTCCTCCTTGCGTCGATGATGTTTGCCGTTCGACGCCACGTCCTAGGCCCTGCGCTACGCCCCCGATCGCACCACCGACGAACAAGGCTCCGACGACGATACCGAGCAGCCAACGCATCTTCGCCGGCTCCGTCGCGATGAACGAGATGGACCCCGGCGCGAGCTCCTTCGCAGCATCGCTTTCTGCCGTGCGCGCGAGCACGCCCCCGGAGATGCGTTGCACGCCCGATGTAGATGTCCCCTCTCCCAAAGGAAGATTGCGCAGGCTGTCTTCGCTCGCAGCGCGCAAGACGAGGCTCTGCTTTTCGATGTACTCCGCACCTTCCGCTCGCAACCATGCTCCCGTCTCCAGCGAGGCAGCCCCTTGCGCGACCTCTAGGATCGCCCGCTGCATCTCTTCGGCCGTCGCGTAGCGGTCCTTGGGGGCAACGGCGATCGCTCTCATGACGACGTCTTCCAGACGATCGATCACGGCCCACTCTTCGTCGCTTCGCGCTTCGTCCCCTCGACCGATCGCTTCGGTCACTGTCGGCATGGTGCCTTCGAGAATCGCGGCCACGAACGCGGCGTCGGTTTCTGAACCGTGATAGCGGCGATTGGTGAGGAGCTCCCAGAGCAGCACGCCCATCGCGTAGACGTCGGCCGTACGGTCCAGCGCCGCCATGCGAATTTGCTCGGGCGCCATGTATCCGAGCTTGCCTTTGAAGAGCCCTTCTCGCGTGTGATACGAGTTCGAGCGCGCCTTTGCGATTCCGAAATCGAGAATGCGTGGGACGCCGTCGACGCTGAGCATCACGTTTTGCGGAGAGATGTCTCGATGCACGATTTGGAGCGACTGCCCATTGTCGTCCGTCGCCTCGTGAGCCGCGTGCAGGCCCGCGAGTGATCCCGCCATGATCGCGACCACGATCTCGAGAGGCACATGTTTCTTCCCGTCGCGTGCCTGTCGCATCAGCTGATTCAGCGGGACGCCATTGACGTACTCGAGAACGAGAATGAGCTCCTGTTGCTCGATGACGACATCGAGCACGGGAACGACGTTCGGGTGATGAATGCGCGACGCGATTCTCGCTTCGTCGTGAAACATCGTCACGAAATCTGGGTCGTCCGTGAACTGTTGATGGAGACGCTTCGCAGCAACGAGTCGGCTGAAGCCTTCCGCACCCACGAGCCGTGCGGGATGCACCGTCGCCATGCCGCCGCGCGCGATCGCGGGATAGAGCACGTAGCGCCCAAATGCTTCTGGGGGTGTCGGCAATGAAAGTACGTTCATCGAACCTCCTCTGCGTGTGCTCATTCGAACAACTGGATGGGAGTGCCGTCACTCCAGAAGTAGCTATTGGCGAAGCCGCCATCGGCCTTGATCGCCGTTCCGAAGATCGCCTTCGAATAGTTGTGGTTGTCCGGCGAGAACCCCGAGGTCGCACCGAGGCCGAGATTCAGCGGCGGCAGGTGCTCGAACGTCCCGATCAGCGCATCGGGCGTGTACTCGCCCTTGTGCGCGACGAGCCCCGCCGCAAACACGCGTCCCGTGAGATAGCCCTCGAGTGACGTGAAGCTCGGCGTGAGCCCGGCGTCCGCGAGCGCAGCGCGATAGTCGCTGACGCCATCGCTATCGTCGCTCTCGTAGTTGGGAACGACCTGCGAGACGTAGACGCTTTCCGAATACGGCTTCTCGCCCGAGGGCGTCGTCACCGTACCCGCGTCGTGCAAACGGCTCGCGAGTGAGTTGGCGCCGACGAACGAGACGTTGCTGAAGTGAACCGTGAGGCGCGTCGCCTTGTCGATTACAGTCTGTTCGGCATCGTTCGCATACTGCCAATCGCGGACGCCTTTGATGAACGTCGTCGCGGGGCCGTAGGTATCGGTCATGAAAATTCCGACGACGTGTTTTTGCGCGTCTGCCGAAAGCAGGCTTGCGAGGTAGGTCGTGACCGCAGTGATCTGCGTGGGAACGCTCGATTGATCGTCGCGCGTGTACCGAAAGCGCGGGATCGTCGTCTTCGGCGGACCGTAGAGCGCCGTGTAGCTCAGCACGAGCCCGTCGTAGCCTGCCTGACCGAACGAGTCGTTCTGATCGAAGCTGAGGATGTGGCGCTCGTCGGCGACGTGCAGCTTCGTGAAATATTCGAGCGTGGCATGGGCCTCCTCGGTGTAGCTCGCACGCACGTTGAAGATGTAGCGCGCACACGCTCCGGACATTCCATCGCGGAGGACCTTCGACGCCCCCGTGAATGCGCCGAAAAACAGCGAACCCGTTTCGATCGCGATCGGCGCCGAGCGCACCATCGTCGGCGTTCCGACGTTTCCCACGAGACCGAGAACGGCATTCGCGCCGCGACTGAGCCCGCCCGTCGCGACGGGCTGATCTCCCGCCACGACCGGAGTCGTCGTCGTCGGGCAGCGCGCGGTTCCACCTTCGCTCACGTCGAGAAGCGAGCGTGCGGCCGCCTCGGCGCTGAGCGGTTGGTATTGGTCGTCGCGAAACTCGAGCTCGATCGGACGGCCATTGGCGCCGCCCTTGGCGTTCACGGCGTCGAACGCGAGCATGAGTCCCTTCTTCATCTCGGTACCGAGCTCTTGGCTCGGCCCAGTGATGGGCGCGCTCATTCCGATTCGAAGCGGAACGGCGTTCGACGAGACGCACACGCCTCCGCTAGAGCCTCTAGAGGCGAGGTCACAGACGAAACCGGGGCCGCATTCGACGTCCGACTTGCACGCGCTCGCGTGAAATTCGGTGGAACACGCGAGTGGCGTGAGGAAGAAAAGCGAAAGTACGGTGAATGGTTGGCGAGGCATGTTCTCTCTGACCTCCGAGGAGCCGCTGTGCACTGAGCGGCGTGTTGACAGGTACGATGTGCTGCGCGCGACGTGATGCGTGCAAAGGGGTAAGAGCACGGGACATGCCAGGCGGGCGCTCGCGGTACGGACCTGGGCTTCGAGGCCGATCTCGCGCTAGAGGCCTCAGTGCGACATCCGCCGACGTCTGCGGGCCCCGCCCCTCGTTGCGGGCGACTACCAGCAGCAATGCTGCGGGCAGTCACCTGCAACTCGAACGACGGTCGAGGCTCAGGCAAAGGTTTTGCGAGCGAAGAGGTCCGTACGCTGATTCTCGACGCGATCGACGAAGACGAAGCCATCCAAGTGGTCGATCTCGTGGAGAAGGCAGCGCGCCTCCATCTCGTCTGCAAAGACGCGCACGATCGCTCCCGTTCCTGGCGCCGCTCCCTCGACGACGAGCTCCCGCGGCCTCGTTACGTTGCCCGTGAGATTGGGAACGCTCATGCATCCTTCACGCATCGTGACGCTTCCCGACACATCGACGATTCGTGGATTCACCATCACCACGAGCCCCGCGCAAGACCTCGCCTTTTTGTGCCCCGTCAGATCCATGCAGAATACCCGCACCGACTCTCCGACTTGAGGTGCCGCAAGACCGCAACACGCGGGCGAGACACGCATCGTCGCGACGAGCGCATCTGCCAAGGCAACGATCGCGGGGTCACACGGATCGACTTCGACCGCACGCAGGCTCAGCACTGGGTGCGGCCTCGCGAGCACACTTCTAATGCCGGTTCGATACGTGCCGCTCTGACTCGCTTCGTACGAAGATACGGGTACTGCCTTCACTCGCTGGACCATCGATCACCTCCACTTTGCGGTGAGGCAAAGCAGGGATCGTTCCAAGCGAGGAAAATCTCGCTCGAGCGCAGAATGCGCCTAAACAAAAGGGACTCGTGGGAAGCGAGCCAAATTCGCGTCGCTCCCCCGCGATGGCGACCGAATTTGGCGGTCCCGCCTGTGAGGTTCTAGTCCTTGCGAGTCGTGCGAAAGCCGTATTTGTGCGCGAGCTGATGAAGGTACATGCGGTCCATTCGCGCTTCGCGTGCGGCCTTGCTCACGTTGCCGCCGCAGCGCTCGAGAAGTGGGCCGAGGTAAGCACGCTCGAAGGCGCCAACAGCTTCTTCTTTGGCGACGCGGAAGGCGACTCCCTTTTCGAGCGATTCCGAGCCGCGATCACTTGCGACCCCCGAGAGTGAATCGGGAGCTTCGTCGTTGGATGCGCTCGAAGTGCCGGAAGTGCCGGTGCCGCGTTTCGGTGGCGGAGCGCCTTCGAGGACGACGCTTCGCTCGACGTAATTTCGAAGCTCGCGCACGTTTCCCGGCCAGTCGTAACGCTGCATCTCTTGCATCACGGCCGTCGTAAAAAAGCGCTCGGCGTCTTTCTCTTTTGGACCGAGCAGCGAAAGAAACCCGCGAACGAGAAGCGGCACGTCCTCGATGCGGTCGCGGAGGGGTGGCACGCGCACGCTCACTTTGGCGAGGCGGTAGTAGAGGTCTTCGCGGAAGCGGCCGCGATTCACCTCGCGTTCGAGGTCGCGATTGGTCGCCGCGATGACACGCACGTCGATGCGCCGAAGCTTCGTTTGCCCAACACGGCGCACTTCCCGAGCTTCGAGCGCACGAAGAAGCTTGGGCTGGAGGTCGAGTGGGAGCTCCCCGATCTCGTCGAGAAAGAGCGTGCCGCCGTCGGCCGCCTCGAAGGCGCCTTCGCGATCACGATCGGCGCCGGTGAAAGCACCTCGCACGTGACCGAAGAGCTCGCTCTCGACGAGTGAGGGCGACACTGCCCCGCAGTCGACGACGATGACGGGGCCTTCGGCGCGGGCACTTCGCTGCACGAGCTCCGTCGCGACCAGCTCCTTGCCAGTGCCACTTTCTCCGTGAATCAGTACGTCGATCTCGCTCGCGGCTACGCGATCCAAAAGATCGAACAGGCGCTGCATCACCGCGCTCGATCCAACGATGGAGCCGAAGGGACGCGGCGGGGGGACACTTACATGACCCGCGCGAAGCGATCGCAAACGAATCGTCGAGTCTCCGAGGACGAGCACCGCTTCACCTTCGAGATCAGCGGCGAGCACGCGCACGCCATTCATACGCGTCCCGTTCAGCGACTCAGTGTCGGTGATGCGAAAGTGGATTCCCTCACGCGTCACGCGACAGTGAAATCGCGAGACCGTCGGATCATCGAGCACGAGATCGTTCGAGGCCTGTGATCCAATGCGAAAGACGTCGGTATCGACCGTGTAGGTTTCTTTGCGCGGACGATTGGCGACGCGCTCGACCTCCACCTGAAGACGGACGACCTCGACCTCCATATGTGCGCCGCGCGACGACAAGGGATTGTCGAACTTCGCTCGCGTAACGCCTTCGACGCTCTCGTCTTTCACCATCGCCCGCGTCACTCTAGCAGATGGAGAGAGGCCCCCGCGCACCGGCGATTCGCGGTGTCCTGGTCACCGAGATGGTGTCACACTAGAGAGGATGCGCACCCTCGTAGACCATCTCTCGCAGTACGCAGACTACCACCGCGACCGCCGCAACATCGCGACGCATGGTGTCGGTGTTCCGATGATCGCGTTTGCCGTAGTAGCCCTCCTCTCACGTCCGGCGTTTCACGTGGGCGGCCTCGCGCTCTCGCCGGCAGTGCCTCTCATTCTCCTCGTGCTCGCCTTCTACTTTCGCCTCGACGTGCGCTACGGAATTGCGATGACCGCGTTCTTCGCGGCGGCCGGCGTCGTCGGAGCGCTCCTCGCGCCACAGCCGACGACCATCTGGCTCGCGGCCTCCGTTGGTGGCTTCGTCGTCGGTTGGATCATTCAATTCATCGGGCACGGAATGGAAGGGCGGAAACCCGCCTTCGTCGACGACTTGGTCGGACTCATCGTCGGTCCCCTCTTCGTCGTCGCCGAGCTCGGCTTTGCGCTCGGCATGCGAAGCGAAGTGCAAGCGGAGGTCGAACGACGCTCTGGTAAAACGCATGGGGGTAAAACGCGCGGCGGCAAGCGGGAGGGCAAGCAAGCCGAATCGGCGCTACGCTGATCGGCGTGAATCGCGACTCTTCTTCAACCACCTCAGCCATCCTCGACGTCAAACCGCTCGGCTTCCCGTGGGTGACGATCGACCCGTTCCTTTTTTGCGTGCATCACGACGACGCGTATCCGGAGGGCAACGACGCGATGGGTCCGACGGGATCGCTTTCGGGTCGCGACCTCGGCCAAGACTTCACGGTCAAGGACGGCTTCCGGATGTATCACGGCAAAACCGTTCCTGGTTTTCCGCAACATCCGCATCGCGGCTTCGAAACCGTGACGATCGTTCGGCGCGGTTTCATCGATCACTCGGATTCGCTCGGCGCGACGGCGCGCTTTGGTCGCGGTGACACGCAATGGCTGACGGCGGGCGCTGGCATCGTCCACTCGGAGATGTTTCCTCTCCGAGAGAAGAAGGAGAAAAACCCGCTCGAGCTCTTCCAAATTTGGCTCAATCTTCCGCGCGAAGACAAGATGGCTCCGCCGCACTTCGCGATGCTCTGGAACGAAGACGTTCCGAAAAAAGTGTTCGTCGACTCCGCTGGAAAAAAGGCCGAGGTCACGATCGTCGCGGGCGCGCTCGACGACGAAAAAGCGCCTCCTCCACCGCCGAAGTCTTGGGCGGCACGTCACGACACGGACGTCGCCATCTTCTGCATCCATCTCGAAGCGGGTGCCACCTGGACGCTTCCGCGCGCGCGCACGGGCGAGGCGATCCGCACACTCTACTTTTATCGCGGCGGTTCGGCGAAGATCGCGGGCACCGAGTTCAAAGAGCACCGCGCGGCCGTCGTTGCGTCCGACGTCGACATCACGCTCGAAGCTGGAGAGACCGCGGTCGAGCTCTTGCTCCTACAGGGCCGACCCATCGACGAGCCCGTCGCGCAATATGGTCCGTTCGTGATGAACGAGCGGCACGAGATTCAACGCGCTTTCGCCGACTATCAAAAAACGCAATTCGGAGGATGGCCGTTCAAGAACGACGATCCGGTTCACCCGAGAGAAGAAGGCCGATTCGCCCGCCATGCCGACGGACGAATCGAGCGCCGCTGACGCCGCCGCCTTACTTCACGACGAGCGTGTACTGATTCTTCGTGGTGGGCGGGACGTCCTTGTCTTGCCCGCCGCGAATGGGCGTTCCTGAGAACTTGTGAACGTTCACGTAGAACGTTCCCGGCGTGAGCTCGGTCGCCGCGATTTCGCAGTTGCCGCCCTCGGTGGTCGAATAGTTCGAACCCTTGTCTGCTCCTGCGCTGTCGTACATCTCGAGGTCGCAAAGGTAATCAGCGGGCGCGTTCGAGAGCGTCACCGTCGCCGTCGTTCCCGTGATCGTGAACTTGTAATAGTCCGCGTCGTCGGTTGCGACGATTTCGGCTTCCGCTGAATGCACGGCGGCAGACGCTTGAATCGGCGTGTTCAACGTGAGCGCCTTTGCGGTCTCCTTCGTCTGATTCGGCTCGAAGGCATCGGCGATCGCCGTGTACTTCGTCGTGAGGTCGTACGTGTATTGTGGTTGGTCTCCTGCGAAACGCTGAATCACGAGGCGATACTTCGCGCCGGGGCTCACCGTGAACCACGCGTAGTGGCTCGCGCCTTCCGTGGTTTCGTATCCCGCCGAGATCGAACCGTTGTCGCTCGACGCGAAAACGCCGAGGTCGACCAAGCCGATCGCCGAGACGTTCGTGATTTGCACTTCGACGATTCCGCCAGCTGCATCGGCCGGGGCCGTGAGCTCGTAGAAGTCGACGGCGTCGGCGACGGCGCCTCCCACTCCCGACACGCAGATGCCCGGATAGGTCGTACCCAGGGCGATCGCCGTCGAGGTCTCACGCGTGTCATTGGGTTCTCCGAACGAGCAGCCTGAGCCCGCGCCGGTATCGGCTGCGGTGCCGGTTTCATTGTTCGCGCCGGCATCCGGTGAGGTGCCTGGCGAATCGGTGGAGTCCGAGCATGCGAACGCGAACATCAGGGGAACAAGCGCGACGAGTGCCTTTTTCATTTCAAAGCTCCTTTAAAAAAGAAGCTCCTTTTCTAGCACATCGTCGCCCTTGCGGCGACCTCGTCGCGCCTCGCCCTCGTCACATCCCCGTGCGCTTCCACACTTCGAGCTCGCGCACCCGCTCGAACCACCGCGCGACATTCGTATAGTGAGCCACCGGAATCGCGCACTTCTCGGCAGTGGCGAGCGGCGTTGCGAGTGCGAGATCTGCAAGCGTGAGATCGTCGCCCAGCACCCATTTTTTTCCTTCGAGATGATGCTCGAGAACGTCCAGCAAGATCGCGATGCGTTCGTTGCCCTTTGCGATCTCGGCAGGGTCCTCTGGCAACCCCAGCATGGGCTTCACGAAACGCTCCCAATTCAGGATGCTTGCCGTGGGCTGGAAGTGATGCGCCGACCAGAACAGCCAACGATTCACGTCGGCACGCTTTTTCAAGCCCGACGGATAGATCGCTTCTGCGCGACTCTTCTTGTCGGTGAGCGCCGCCTTGTCGGTCAGGTACTGCATGATCGCGTGGGACTCCGTGAGGATGAACCCATCGTCTTCGAGCACCGGTACCTTACCGTTCGGATTTCTCGCGAGGTACTCGGGCGCCTTCTGCTCGCCCTTTCGAAGGTCGACCGTCACGAGCTCGAGATCGACGTCGAGGTAGAGAGCGGTCATGACGGCACGGCGAGCATTCGAAGACATGGGGCTGTGATAGAGGCGCATGGAACTCCTGATTTTCTAGCTGGGGGCACTGCGGAAGAACTGCGAGTGAGAGAACATTGCCTTGGCGAACTGTCAGCGTTATGTCAGGTTTGAATTAACCGAGCGGATTGGAGATGAAACGGACCGAACGACTTTTTGCTCTCGCGGAGCACCTTCGCGGACGACGGTCGGGAATCACGGCAGATGCGCTCGCCGAGCGGTTCTCGGTGACGGTTCGGACGATTTATCGCGACCTCGATTCGCTTCGCGATGCCGCCTTCCCTCTCATCGCCGAACAGGGACGCGGCGGCGGATACGCGCTGGACCGTTCCTACGCGCTTCCGCCGGTCAATTTCACGGCGAGAGAGGCGGCGCTCGTACTCGCCATCGGTGGTTTTGCGATCGAGAGTCGCTTGGTGCCTTTCGTCGAGACGCTGCAATCCGGTCTCGACAAAGTGCGCTCAGCCCTTTCGCTCTCGGCGCAACGTGAGCTCGTCGACCGGTTGGATGAGCTGGCTTTTCTCGGCGTCCCCGCACTTCCGTGTGCCCCGGCGGTTCGTACGGCCGTCGAACGCGCCTGGTTCGAAGAGATGCCTCTCTGCATCACTTTCGTGACGTCGAATCATGTCGAAGAAAAGTGCGACGTGAAGATTCGTGGCGTCATCATGAATCGCCACGAAACGCGGCTCGATTGCGAGATCGTGCCCGAGGGCTCGAGAAAGTCGATCCGCCTCGATCGCATCACGCAAGCGAAAGTGATGAATCCGAGCATTTCATGAATGAGATGTCCGGCGAATAGATGCGCGAGATGCGTGCAAGCCCCTCGCGTCCACACGCGAGAGGACTTACAGTGCTGGATCCCTAATGCAGGCCTTTCTCGATGCGGTGCGCAAGGCATGTCTTCCGGCGATTTGGTCGCAGGGAGTCAAGCTCGCGAGAGGAAATGCGGTCGCTCATGGGGCGCGCCGCAAGGGTGAGCTCGAGCTGCGCGTCTTCGCACCGGGTCACGCCGTCGCGCCGACGGTCGTCCTCTACGAGAAAGAAGAAGAATGGTCGTGCGATTGCGGCGGCAAAGTCGACCCGTGCTCGCACGTGGCGGCAGCGTCGATCGCTGCGGCTCAAGGCTTGGTTCGCGGGGAAGAGACCGAGAAAGAGGTCGTCAAAGCAATCCCTCGTCACGTGATCTATCGCCTGGATCGCAAGTTGAAGCGTCTCGTGGTTCAGCGCTTCGCGACCGGCAAAGACGGTGAAGAGGTGCCGGTCGTGGGTCTTCTCACCGCGGGGCTCGTTCAGGGCAAAAACAAGCTCGGGCTCACGCCGACGCACGATGACTTGAAGCTCGAGCGCATTCTCGGAAATCCTCCCCGCGAATTTCTCCCACTAGACCGTCTCGACAGCGCACTCGAGATCCTCGCCGAGAGCGAAGTTTTCCTCGACGGCAAGCGCATCAAAACTTCGGGCGAGCCCATCCTTCCGCGCGCAACGGTGGAAGACAAAGACGGCGGCTTCGTCCTCCGAATCGAACAAGCGGTCGATCTCGCAGAGGTCGTCGCCATGGGCGTCGGTCGCATCGGCGACACGTTGCGACCTCTCGGAGAGACGAGCACGACGGGCGATCTCCTCGAGCGCCTTCCCCTCACGCGCAATTTCTCGCGTGACGAAGAGGCGATGCTCGTCACCACGGTGCTTCCAGAGATCGAGAAGAAGCTCACGGTGCGCATCGCGACGAAGCGCCTCGCTCGCGCCGACAAGAATGCGCGCCCTCGCATCGCGATGGACATGTCCCACCAGGGGCACACGCTCTCCATCCTGCCGATCTTGGTCTATGGCGACCCCGCGATCGCTCGCATCGACGGCGACACGCTCGTCACGAGCGGTAAGACCGTCCCCATCCGCCGCAAAGACGAAGAGCGCGAGCTCCTGCGGCGCCTCCGCGACGAGCTCAACCTCGTCCCCGGGCGGCGCGTCGACTTCGATGGGTCCGATGCGATTCGCTTCGCAAAACGTCTTCGAACGTTTCAAAAAGGCCCAGAAGACGAGGCGGATCAGCTCGTCATGGAGAGCCGCACGCTCAAGCCCCGCATCGACTTCGACGACGGCGAGTTCGACATCGTATTCGAAGTCGACGACGGCGACTCCGATGGCGAAGGACGAGCGCCGCGACGCGCCGACGCCGGCACCGTCATCCGTGCCTGGCGCGATGGACTCGATCTCGTTCCGCTCGAGGGCGGAGGTTGGGTTCCCCTACCCGCGGGCTGGCTCGAAGAGCACGGGCATCGCGTCGCGGACTTGCTCGCGGCACGCACCGCCGACAAGAAGCTTCCGCCCTCGGCGCTCCCGGAGCTCGGCGCGCTTTGCGAAGCGCTCGATGCCCCGAAGCCGCTCGGCCTCGAGAAGCTGACGCCGCTGCTCCACAACTTCGAAGGCATTCCGCATGTCGAGCTTCCTCCAGGAATCCAAGCCGACCTCCGCAGCTATCAATCGCTCGGTGTGGACTGGCTCATGTTCTTGCGCAATGCGGAGCTCGGCGCGGTTCTCGCCGACGACATGGGTCTTGGAAAGACCCTGCAGACCTTGTGTTCGATTCAAGGACGCACGCTCGTCGTTTGCCCGAAGAGCGTCGTTTACAACTGGGCGGAAGAAATCACGCGCTTCCGGCCGAGTCTCTCTTCGTCGATTTATCAGGGCGTGAAACGCAAGCTCGATCCCAAGGCCGACGTGACGTTGATGACCTACGCGGTTCTCCGCATGGACGTCGACCGCCTCGCCAAAGAAGACTGGGACATGATCGTTCTCGACGAAGCGCAGGCGATCAAAAACGAGTCGAGCCAGACGGCGCGCGCTGCGTTCGAGCTCAAGGGAAAGTTCCGCGTCGCCCTCTCGGGTACGCCCGTCGAGAACCGCCTCGAGGAGCTCTGGAGCGTGATGCATTTCGCGAACCCTGGTTTGCTCGGCGGAAGAAGCCACTTCCAAGAGCAGTACGTGTCGCGCATCGCCAACGGGGAGACCTCCGCTGCGAAACGCCTGCGCGCAAAGATTCGTCCGTTCGTTCTCCGCCGCATGAAACGCGACGTCATCCCCGAGCTTCCCCCACGCACCGACCAGGTGCTCCATGTCGAGCTCGACGACGTGGAGCGCGGTGTCTACGACGCCGTGCGCGTCGCCACACGCAAAGACGTCACCGAGAAGCTGTCGAAAGGTGGAGGCGTGCTCGCCGCGCTCGAAGCGCTCCTTCGTCTTCGCCAAGCTGCGTGTCACCCTTCCCTCGTTCCAGGGCAGTCGGCGATGACCTCGTCGAAGGTCGTTCGCCTCCTGGAAGCCTTGGAAGAAGCGACCTCCGAAGGTCACAAAGCGCTCGTTTTCTCGCAGTGGACGAGCCTTCTCGATCTCGTCGAGCCTCATCTCCGTGCGCAGGGACTCTCGTTCGCACGACTCGACGGATCGACGCGCGATCGCGCCGGCGTCGTCGCGCAGTTCCAGGATCCCGCAGGACCGCAGCTCATGCTCGTTTCGTTGAAGGCCGGCGGAACGGGACTCAACCTCACGGCTGCCGACCACGTCTTCTTGCTCGACCCTTGGTGGAACCCTGCGGTCGAAGATCAGGCGGCCGACCGTGCGCACCGCATCGGTCAAGATCGCCCCGTGATGGTTTACCGCATGGTCGCCAAAGACACCGTAGAGGAGCGCATCTTCTCGCTGCAGTCGAAAAAGCGTGCTCTCGCCGACGTTGCGCTCGGAGATGCGGATCACGCGGGTGGCATCACACGCGAAGAGCTCCTCGCACTCCTGGAGTGATCGTTCGATGAAGAAGCGCCTCCAAAAAAGTGGTCCCTTCGTCACGAAGACGCTCGGCGAGCTCACTCTCGTCGACGAGCCGTCCCTCAAGCACGTCGGCATCTATCACGACCTCAAGAAGGTGCTATTAGATGCAAACTCCACGTTTCGTATTCTCGACGAAGACAGTCCCCGATGGGATCGCGCCCTCTTCTTGAATCTCACCTTTTGGGGGGCCAACTCCGGCGGCGACATTCTCGTCGATGACGAGCTTCCGGCAGACGTCGTGACGCACGTCGCATTGCATCATCTCGCTGCCAAGGCGGTTGGTGCGAAGCCCGGGGACACACTCACGCCGCGCGCCTTATTTTTGGGCGAATCCATCGCGAGCGCGTTCGACGCCTACCTCGTCGGCCGCATCCTCGGACACAACGACGCGTCTTCCTTCCTCGAGACGCAGGTCCCAGCGATGGCCGAGGCCGCGGAGGGCGCGGGGCTCGCGGGGGAAGACTTCGACGCGCTCCTTCAGGACTTTTCGAAGGATCCCGACCGCGCGTTCGGCGATTTGCGAAGCCTCCTCTACGACGCCACCCTTGCGGTCTTCGAAGCGCGTTCTGCCGAAGCCGCACACGCTGCGCTCCTCACCTTCGACGAACGTCGTCTCGCCCCCCTTCTCCATCACTACGAGCTCTCGAACTGGGTTCTCTACGCGCGCGCGTATGGCGCGGTGAATCCGGAGATGGATGCGAGGGTCCTCGAGATCGACACGGCTTTGCGAAGTGCGAAGGAGCCCGTCGAGTGGCTCGCGCAGAGCTGGCTGACGCATAAAACATCGTAAAAAAGCGCTTCGGCGCAGGTCGAGACGTGACGTCTATGGTATGCCCGAGGCCCGATGCAGCCTCCACCCAAGGTGTCGCAACGTGCGCTGTCGGCACAAGTCGAGCACGCGCTCGTCACGTGGGTGTATCCGCAACGCCGTGAGCTCGCCCGTCTCGTCGCTGAAGGTGCCTTCAATGCGGAAGAGCGCGAGAAAGCATTCGCCCGTCTCGCCGTGGCGGCCTCGGCAACGCTCGGCGTCGCGCGAACGAGCATTTGGATCCTGCGCCCCGATGCCTCGGCGATCGACTGCCTTCATCTCTTCGAGCAGCGGAGAGCGTCGCATACGAAAGGCGCGACGATTCACGCCAAAGACGCGCCGCGCTACTTCGAAGCGCTCGCGAAAGAGCACGTCATCGCAGCGCACGACGCGCGGCTCGATCCGCAGACGAGAGAATTCGCGGAGGGTTATCTCGAGCCCCTCGGCATCACCTCGATGCTCGATGCCCCCATCTTCGTGCGAGGGCGCGCACGCGGCGTCATCTGCCACGAGCACGTAGGACCGGCGCGCGTCTGGCAATTCTGGGAAGAGCTCGTAGCGAGCACCTTCGCCGACTTCGTCTCCGCCATTCTCGAAGCCGAGTCACGCGCTCAGGCCGTCCTCGCCGCGCGCGCCAACGAAGCCGAGCTGAAGAAGGTCGTCGAAGAGCGAACTCTGGCGCTCACCGAGAGCGAACGCAATCTTCAGGCGCTCCTCGACACCGCGCCGGTCCCGCTGCTCCTCACGAGAGCCAGCAATCACGGCATCGTCTACGCGAACCGCCGCGCGATCGCGCTTTTGGCCGAAGAGGGCGCGACGTCCGTAGTTGGTAGCTCCAACGAATTTTGGGTCGAAGAAGCAAATCGCGAGACGTTTCTCACTCAGCTCCTCACCGAGGGCCGCGTCGACAACTTCGAGGCGGAGTTCTGCAAGCGCGGTGGCAAGAAGTTCTGGGTGCAGATCAATGCGCAGGCGATGCGCTATCGCGGTGAGGTGACGTTCGTCATCGGCCTTCTCGACGTGACCGCGCACCGGCGCGCGGAAGAGGCGCTGCGGAGAAGCGCACAGACGTTGAGCACTCTTCTCGACGCGACGCCCTCGCCGCTCATCGTGACGACGCTCGAAGAGGGCGAAATCCGCTACTGCAACGCGCCCGCGAAGGCATTGCTCGGGCTCGACGAAGCCAATATGGCGCTCTATCGCACGGCTGATTTCTACGGAACGCCCCAAGAGCGCGCCGACTTCGTGGACCTCGTCCGAACCGAAGGACAAGTCGAAGGGATGACGCACGAGGTGCGAACGGCCAGCGGCAAGGCATTCTGGGCACTCGTGAACGCGAAACGATTCACGCTCGATGGCGAAGAGCTCTTCATGATCGGCTTTTCGGATTTGACGGCGCAAAAGGAGCAAGAGCTGCGTCTGCAAGAGCTCGCGACGATCGACGAGCTCACTGGCGCCTTCAATCGCCGACAGTTTTTCGAGCTCGGCGAACGCGAGATCGAGCGGGCCAAGCGCTACGGAAGTGCGCCGTCTCTCGCGATGCTCGATGTCGATCACTTCAAGGCAATCAACGACGACCTCGGGCACGCCGCGGGCGACAGCGTCCTCCGCGAGCTAGTCCAGGTCGTGCGCGAGCAAGTTCGCACGGTCGACATCGTCGCGCGCATCGGTGGCGAGGAGTTCGTCATTCTTCTCCCTTCCACCGCTCTCGAAGCCGCAGCGCTCACCGTCGAGCGCGTCCGCAGCGCCATCGAGCAGCGCCGGTTCCAGGGAGTGCCCGCAGGCCGCCGCGTCACGGTGAGCATCGGCCTCGTCACGCCCCAAGGGGAAGAGACATTGAGCGCTCTTCTCCGTCGGTCCGACGAATGCCTCTATGACGCGAAGGAAGACGGGCGAAATCGCGTTTCGCTACGACCGCGTAGCACCTGAAAAAGCGGTCAAAGCGAGGCTCGCGGACTCTCCATCGATCGCGACGCCGCTTTCTATTACCCTTGGCGGCGTGAAAACGACCTACGAGCCATCACGCGTCATCGCTTCACTCCGTACCCTCGCCGAGAGGACGGGCGGCCCCGAGGGCAGTCGGAGACTCGCGTGGACCGAAGAGTGGCTAAAAGCGCGCGCCTTCATGAAGGAGCTCGTCGCGACATTGCCCGTCACCGTCGACGAAGACGAAGCAGGCAACCTCTGGGTCGTCCTCCGCGGAAAGAGTGAACAGCTTCTCGTCGTCGGCAGTCACCTCGACAGCGTCCCGAAAGGCGGCTGGCTCGACGGCGCGTTGGGAGTGATGGCCGGCATCGAGCTCGTGCGCGCGCTTGCCGCCGAGGGGACGCCGGAAGTCAGCATCGCCGTCGTCGATTGGGCCGACGAAGAAGGCGCGCGTTTCGGGCGCAGCCTCTTCGGATCGGCAGCATGTGTCGGCACGCTCGATATCGACGGCTTGAAAAAGCTCGTCGACAAGGAGGGCGGCAAGCTCCCCGAGATCTTGCTGAAGCATGGGGTCAACGTCGACCAGTTGGACGGCGCCAAAGCGCGCATGAAAAACGTCGTCGCGTATGTAGAAGTACATATCGAACAAGGCCCGGTGCTCGAGAAGATGGGCAAGGGCATTTGCACGGTTTCGGGTACCAAGGGAATCGAGCGTGAAAGGCTCGTTTTCCGCGGTCAGGCGGCCCACGCCGGCACGATGCCGATGGAGATGCGCAAAGACACTTTCGTCGCCGCCTCGCGCTTCGCGATCGCGCTCCAGGAGATCGGGCGAAAGCACGAAGGCGTGACGACGGTCGGTCATGCACAAGCGTGGCCCGGGGTCGTGACGGCGGTGGCCGGCGAGACCCGCATCACGATGGACATGCGTCACATCGACAAGGGTCATCTCGAAGTGATGTTCCGCGAAGCTCATGAAGCGGCGGAAGCGGCGGCGAGTGCCGAGGGCTGTACCGTCGAGTGGCAACACATCTTCCGCATTCCGCCGATGCCGTTCCACCCGAAGCTTCTCGAAGCGGCTCGCACGAGCGTGCGCGAGGTCGAGAAACACGATGTCGAGCTTCCGAGCGGCGCGCTCCACGACGCGAGCGAGATGGCGCGTCAGGTTCCGACCGTGATGATCTTTTCTTCTTCGATCGGAGGGCTCAGCCACACGAAAGAAGAAGATACGTCCGAAGCGCACCTCACGATGGCCGTCGACGCATTCGATCGCACGTGCCGCCGCGCGATCACGCTCGTCGTGAACGGCGATTTGCGCTGACGGTCTGCCCGACCGTCAGGGTTTGGCGATCGCGATTTCGACATTGCGATCTTGAGGCGTCCCCCGCCCCTCGCTGCACCAACCGCTCGTAAAGTCGAGGATGCCGAGCTTCTTGGCTTCCGCAGCAACCGAATCACCTTCGAACGAGTAGTCGGCGAGCGTTCCGCGAAGGCGCACCCAGCCGTTGTCGTCGTCCCACACTTCGACGACGCGGAGCTCGTGCGGAAAGTCGGCGAGCGCGCTCGTCATCACTTCCCAGAACCCGCGTCCCACCGGGGGCGTCATGTAGCGAATGCGGTGCTCGTGCGAGTGTCCCACCATACTGAAGACGACGTTGGGATAACGGCCGACGAGCTCGAGCCAATCGGCGTTCGTGATCGTCGCTTCTTGCTTCGTCCCTCCGAAGCCGCCCCCGTCCGTGAGATTCGTCGCAGAGTGATGCGAAGCGAGGATGACGAGCTTGCCTTCGCTCTTCGCTCGTTCGAGCTCGGGGACG
>JAHFDV010000334.1:4693-6848 GCA_023248815.1 Myxococcales bacterium | reverse complement strand
GCGAAGGATCTTGGATGGAGGCACGCACGCCCGCGATGCTTTGGAGCTCTTTTCGGAGGACGACGGAGAGCTCCATCGCCTTCATCGTGCGGTCCTTTTGCGGAACGAGCGTGAGCGCGATCTGACCCGATGAACCGCTCAAGGTCACGAGCATGCTCTCGATCTCTTTGTGACTCGCGATCTTCTCCTCGGCGCGCGCAATGAGTGGCGCGGCTGCGGCTGGAGTCGTCCCCGCTTCCGTCTGCACGCGGACGGTGAGGCGGCTCTGATCTTGTGACGGAATGAACTCGGTCGGGATGAGAACGGCGAGCGAGCCCACGGCGGCAAGCAAAACGAGCGTTCCCAGGAGCACCTTGCCGGGGTGCAGCAATGCTCGTCCAAGGGCGCGGGCGTACGCTTTCTCGAGCCCCGTGAAGGCGCGATCAGCGGCCCGACCGATGACGCCGCGATTGTGGCGCCCCGCATTCAGCATTTGTGCGCAGCGCGCTGGCGCGAGGGTGATGGCCTCCATGTAAGAAAGCATCACTGCGACGGACAGCGTGACGCCGAACTGGAAGAAGAACTTCCCGATGATGCCCTGCATGAAGGCGACGGGCAGGAAGATCGCGACGACGGCAAGTGTCGCAGCGAGCGCGGCGAACGTGATCTCTTTCGTTCCGTCGGTCGACGCGCGCACGCGGTCTTTTCCCATCTCGGCATGGCGATAGATGTTCTCCATGACCATGACCGCGTCGTCGACGACGAGCCCGACGGCCAACGAGAGCCCGAGCAGCGTGAACGTGTTGAGCGTGAAACCGACGAAGTAGACGACGGCGACCGTGCCCAAGAGCGACATTGGGATGGCGAGAACGACGTTGGCCGTGCTCGAAAGCGAACCCAGAAACAGCCAACAAACGAGGGCCGTGAGAATGACCGCCATTGCGAGCTCGAGCTCGAGCTCATGGACCGATTCTTCGATGAAGACCGTCGAGTCGGACAAGATGGAGAGCTTCATGCCCTGCGGGAGGGTCGCCTCGATCTCGCGAATGCGATCCCGCACGCCATTCGCCACGCTGACGGCGTTGGTGCCGCGCTGCTTCAAGATGCCGAGCGCTTGAATGGGAATGCCGTCCAAGCGAGCGATCGACGTCGCGTCCTCGAAGCCATCTTCGACATATCCAACGTCCTCGAGATAAACCGGCGCTTCCTTCGTCCGCCGGACGACGAGGTGACGGAACTCTTCGAGGTTGAGCGCTTCGCCGAGCAAGCGAACGTCGAGCTGCTTTCCGCCCGTGTCTAGTTGCCCGCCCGGCACTTCGACGTGCTCGCGGCGAATCGCATCGATGATGTCGCTCGCGACGACGCCTTTCTCTGCCAGCCGACTCTCGTCCAGCCAGACGCGCACGTTTCGATTGAGATAGCCGCTCAGGGTGATTTGTCCCACACCCGCGACGGTCTGCAGCTTCTCTTGCACTTGATAGCGCGCGACATCTGCGAGGACCTGCCGCGAGAAAGGTCCGGAGACGCCCACCTGGAGAATGGGCGTGTCGTCGGGGTTGGACTTCGAGACCGTCGCCGCCGGCACGTCTTTCGGGAGGCTGCGTTGCGCTTGCGCGACGCGAGCTTGAATGTCTTGAAGGGCGAGGTCGACATCGCGCGACATGTCGAAGGTCGCGGTGATGCGTGCGTTACCCGAGCGTGCCTGCGACGAGATCTGCTTCACGCCTTCGACTTGCGAAATGGCTTGTTCTACCGGCTCTACGAGCTCGCGTTCGACGGCGGGCGGAGAGGCGCCGGGCCACGAGACCGAAACACTGACGTTGGGGTAGTCGACGTCTGGGAACTGGCTGATGCCGATGCGCGTGAGCGCGACGATGCCGAACAGCATCGTCGATGCCATGAGCATCCACGCGAAGACCGGATTTTTGATCGATACGTCGGTGATGCTCACTCGCGCGTCTCCGCGCTCGCCGCCGGCGCGACGCGACCCTTGCCTTCTCCGGTGCGACGTTTGCCACCGCCAGCCCCAGCGCTCCCGCTGGCGCTCGGCTCGGCCACTTCGACCCCCGCGTCGACCTCGGTGCGCTCGCCGGCACGTGCATCGAACGAAGCAAGGCGAGTCGCTTTTACTTTTGCGGAAGGCGTGAGCGCTTCGGCGCCACGAACGACGAGCGCG
>JAHFDV010000334.1:0-4683 GCA_023248815.1 Myxococcales bacterium | reverse complement strand
AGCGTCACTGGTTTCTCGACGGCGATGTCGTTCTCGATGACGTAGGCCACGTAACCGTGATCCGTCGCGCGCGTCGCCGTCCGCGGCACGACCGGTACGTCACGCGTCCCACCGACCGCCACGCTGACGTCGCAGAAAGACCCCGGGCGAAGCCAGTAGCGATGGTTGTCTTCTTCGACCTGCGCCGTCACGCCGACCATGTGCGTTTCGGCATCGGCCGCGGCCGAGACCAACGTGATCTTTGCGGTGAAGGATCGCTGCGTTTCGCGGAGCGTGAAGAGCGCTGTCATTCCCGGCTTGAGGCGGGGTGCTTCCTGCGGCTCGACTTGAAAGCGAAGAAGCATCGGGTCGTATTGGAGGAGCGTCGCCATCACGTAACCCGGCTGCACGTACTGCCCCGTTTCGACGGTGCGCGTTTGGATGACGCCCTCCATCGGTGCGCGAATCGTCGAATCTCGAAGATTGAGCTCCGACACCTTAAGGCCCTCGGCAGCCACGGACGTATCCGCCTTGGCGGTCAAGCTCTTGGCGCGATACGTCTCGAGCTCTTCGCCGGGAACGAGGCCCGGGTTGTCTTTGATCGCGCCTTCACGTCTTCGGAGCATGGCTTCGGTGTCGCGCTGCGAGGCTTGCGCCTTTTCGAGCGCCGCCTTCGCGCTGTTCGCGCTGAGTCGAAATCGCTCCGAATCGATCACGACGAGCGCGTCGCCCTTCTTCACGGATTGCCCCTCGCGGAAGGCAACGCGATCGATGACGCCCGCGACGCGCGCCGTCACTTGCACGCGTTCGAACGCTTCGAGAGTTCCCGGCGCCGTCACGCGGGTCTCGAGTTTCTTGGACTCGATGGCGATGGTGTCCACGGCAAAGACGAGTCCGCCCTTCCCTCCCCCGCGTCCGCCTTTCGCGTCGGAGGTGGCGGCCGCGTCCTTCTTGCATGCGGTCGTGAACGAAGCCGCAGCGAGTGCCGCACAGAGGAGCGTGGTCGAGAGCGTGCGTTTTTTCATTTTGCGGGCACCGAGGGATCGTCGTCGAGAGGTCCCAATCCGAGCGTGTAACGAAGCTCGAGATAGGCCTGCTCCATGGATAGCTTTGCGGAGGCTCGGCTGACTTCCGCGTCGTAGCGACGGGCGTTGGCGTCGGTCAGCTCGATCGCACGCGCGAGACCTTGCCGATAGAGGATCTCCGTCTCCTCGGTGTTCTTCTTTGCGGCGACCATCGCGTCTTCGGCGATGTGATAGTTGTCGCGCGCGGCCCGCAGCGAAGCGAGCGCGAGTCTCACGTCGATGTCCACGGACCTTCGCAAGTAGCTTTCGTCGAGCCGCTGACTCTCTGCCTGCGCGAGGCGCGTGCGTCGATCGGCGTAGCGAAAGCCGCCGTCGAAGATCGCCCAAGCGAGTGACGCCGTGACCGTCTCCTCGTGCGTCACCTCGCCCGCGGCGGGAGTGGGGTTCAACCGCATTTGTCCTTGCAGGTTGAGCGAGGGAAAGAGGCGATACAGCGGTTCGCGCGCCGAGGCTTCGAGCGCCAAAGTTCGTTCGCGCGTGGAGAGCACGTCGGGACGACGCGACAACGCTGCCGTGACTTGGTTTTGCGTGGTTTCGAATCTCTCGGCTGCGTCGGTCGTCGGCTCGGGCTCGCGAAGCGTTTGGTCGATCTTCACGAGCGTCAAAAACTCGAGCGTTATGCGCGCGCGCGCGACGTTTCCTTCCGAGGTCGCGACCTCACGATACGCAGACGCCATCTCGAGCGATTGGCGAGTCGTGTCGTTGACGCTCACGAGCTCTGCAGCGGCGCGTGCCTTCGAGTTGTCGACGTTGGCGCGTGCGCGCTCGAGGCGGTGCTTCGCTGCGTCGAGCACGGTCTCCGCCGTGAGAATCTGGAGGAACGCGCGCGCAGCGTCGAACGCGACGATGCGCCGGTCCTGAATCGCTCCCCACTTTTCCGAATCGCGCTGGTGCGACGCCTGCGAGTACTGCGGGAACGTGCTCGCGTTGAAGATCGGTTGGGACAGCGTGAGGCTGCCATTGGTAGCGCCGATTCTTCCATTCCGATCTTCCGTCGGACGCAGCGTTGCGCCTGCGCCTGCGTTGAGTGCCGGCAAGAAGGCGTCGCGCGCGCGATCGAGCTGACCTTCCGCCGCTTCGACGCGGAGAGGCGCCTTTCGCTAACGCTCGTTTTTCTTCACCGCGAAGCGCACGGCGTCGTCGATGGTGAGCGGATCTGCACTCCGCGCCGGCGTGGAGAAGGTGGACGCGCAGAGGAGCGACGCGCCAAACAACCAAATACGCGCTTTTCCTGCCAACAAGCGGCCATCGTCAAACGATTTTCTCAATTCAATCAACGAAAGACATCCTCCCGTAACAACCAGTCACAATCGACGCGTGCACTGCCAACGCCCGACCGGACCGGCGTTGTTGCGGTCGGACGGCGCCTTTGAGAGAATGTGTCATCGCGGGGGCGCTTTGCGTCGACGTCACGCCGGTCTCGGACCGTCGATTACTTCGAGCAAACGAGTTGGATCGAGCCAATTGGACCAGAAACAGAATCAAGGACGGAACGAGCTTCCGGAAGTTCTCGAACATCTCATCGAGGGGTTCCAGATCATCGATCGCGATTGGCGATACACCTACGTCAACGCGGCGGCTGCGGCACATGGGCGTTCCACGAAGGACGCACTCGTCGGAAAGACGATGATGGAGTGCTTCCCGGGCATCGAAAAAACCGAGCTCTTCAGAAAGCTCGAGCGCTGCCTTCGCGAAAACACGACCGACGCGCTCACCAACTCGTTCGCTTATCCCGACGGGACGACGCGCCACTTCGAGCTCCGAATCGAACCCGTGCCGAATGGGCTCTGCGTGCTCTCGATCGACGTGAGCGAGAAGATCGAGGCCGAGCGCAAGCTGCGCGCGCTCGAGGAAGAGCGCAATCAGGCCGACCGCCTCGAGACGGTGGGACGCCTTGCTGCGGGGATCGCGCACGACTTCAGCAATCTTCTCGGAGTCATTCTTGCACACGCCGAGGCTGCGCTCACGCGTCAGAGCGGCCCCTCCCGCGAAGATGCGGTAGGCATCATGGACGCTGCGCGCAGCTCCGCGGACTTGACGCGTCAACTTCTCGCGTATGGTCGGCGGCAGGTCATTCGGCGCGAGGTCGTCGACCCCGTCGATCTCGTCAACAAGCTCTGTGTCTTGCTCGACCGCACACTCGGCGGACGCGTCCATGTCAAGGTCGTGAAGCGCGGGACCGTCGGCAAGGTCGAGGTCGATCCTTCGCAGTTCGATCAGGTCGTGATGAATCTCGTCCTCAACGCGCGCGATGCGATGCCGAACGGTGGCGCGATCACGATCACCATCGAAGAAGTCGAATCGCGCATTCGCATCCTCGTCTCGGACACGGGTACCGGTATGGACGAAGTCACGCGGAGTCATATTTTCGAGCCATTTTTCACCACAAAAGAGCGTTCGAAGGGGACGGGCCTCGGCTTGTCGACCGTCTACGGAATCATCAAGCAACACGCCGGCAATATCGAAGTGAAGAGCGTCGTCGGCGAAGGCTCGACCTTCGAAGTCGACTTCCCCGTCGCCACCAGTGTGCCACGAGTGAGCGATCCGCCGCTGTCCGCTCCGCGCCCAAAGGCCCCGACCGACCAGACCATTCTCGTTGCCGAGGACAGTCCGAGCCTCTCGAAGCTCATCTCGACGACGTTGCGCGCTGCCGGCTACAACGTCATCACCGCCGCGACGGGCGTCGAGGCGCTGGACGTCTGCAAGGGCTCGAATCATATCGATCTGCTCGTCACGGACGTCGTGATGCCTGGAATGCGTGGCCCTGCGCTCATCGCCGCGACGAAGCAGCTCCGACCCGATCTCCGTTTTCTCTGCACCTCGGGGTATGCGACCGAAGACGTGAAGAGCGAAGCCGACTTGCCCGAAGGCGTCGAGTTCCTCGAAAAGCCTTATTTGCCGAGCGTATTTCTACGCACCGTGCGCTCGTTGCTCGCTCGCGCTCCCTAGTGAGAAGCGCGGACGAGACGACCTTCAGCGTTTGCCCTTGTACGGTGGACGCTTGGGAGCTGGCCCCGTTCGATCATCGGATCGACCTCGGCTGGGACCATCTGCGGGACGCGGGCTACGCGGCTTGTCGAACCCATCTTTGCGATCGCTCGCGCGCGGCTTGTCGCCAAAGGGTTTTCCACCGACCGCTTTGTCGCCGAACGCTCGCCCACCGCCACCCGTCGAGGGTTTGCCGCCATAAGACTTTCCGGCGTACGGCTTACCCGACGACGCTTTGTCGCCGTGCGACTTGCCAGCGAAGGGCTTGCCGCCAGACGGTTTGCCGCCATAGGATTTTTCGCCGCCCGAACGCCCTGCATACGCAGGTCGATCGCCTTGCGGGCGCGGCGTATACGGTTTGCGATCGCCTTGCGGTCGATCCGTTTGCGGACGATCTTCTCGCGGACGGGTTTCACGTGCGCGCGCAACGCTGGGCCGATCTTCGGGCAATTTCGCCGAGCTCTTGCGCTCCTCGGGCAATTTCGCCGAGCTCTTGCGCTCTTCGGGCAATTTCGCCGAGCTCTTGCGCTCTTCGGGCAATTTCGCCGAGCTCTTGCGCTCCTCGGGGAGACGAGCCGCGCTCTTGCGCTCCTTCGGCGCCGCTATCTCTTCGCGCGGCGCTTCTTCGCGA
>JAHFDV010000743.1 GCA_023248815.1 Myxococcales bacterium | reverse complement strand
GATCCCTGGGGCGATCTCGAGACGCGCTGTTTGATCGCGCAGGTGTCGCTCGCACGCAATGAGCGCACCGCGCGAGAGCTGGTGAAGCAGCTCGACGAGATCGAGCCCGACGAAGCCGAGCCACGGCAGCATCGTTATCTGACGCGCGCGTGGCTCTATCAGCGCGAGGAGAAATGGGAAGAAGCCGGACGAGAGCTCCAGCTGGCCCGCGCCGTTTATCCGGATCGCATGCGCGCCGGTGATCACACGCCGCAGCTCATCGCGCGCTTTCACGAGATGACCTGGGAAGCGCCCGCGCGTGGTCTCATCGATGATTGGCTCGACGACATCGAGTCCACGAATAATTTCCAGAGCACGGAAGTATTCGTCGGAACTTAGCCGGCCGGATCCAATCCGGCCTCGAGGGGGCGAAGGCCGGATTGGATCCGGCGGCTCAGCCCGACGTGTACTCAACGACTTCATATGTTCTTGGGCCGACTTCGTCGGCGGGTTCATCGGGACGTGAACGGCTGAAATAGGGAGGGCAGAGCGAGGATCGCGCCCCCAAAAAGCGAGGCGAAACCATGGAAGACATGGTTTTGCGCGCCGCCCCTTGATCAAAATCGAATACTGATAATACGTTCAGTATGTGGGCCAGCGTATTCGAATTGATCCGAGCTCGCGCATGCCTATGGAGCCTTTCGAGCGGCTGGATGTCGCGCCGGTGCGTCTTCCAGCTTTGCCTCCCGCGAGATTCGTGGAGCTTTGGGCGCGGACGAACTTTTCGTTTCTTCGCGGCGCTTCTCCGCCGACGCAGATCCTCAGCGTGGCGCGATCGCTCGGCTACGACACCGTGGGCGTTGCCGACTATGGAGGGCTCTATGGGATCGTTCGCGCGCACGAAGCGGCGACCGAGGAGAGCGTGCGGCTCGTGGTCGGTGCGGAGATTCCCATTCTCGAATCGGGAGAGCTGGCGCTCTTCGTGGAGAACGCCGAGGGCTATCGGCATCTCTGCGAAATTCTGACGGAGCTTCGTCGCATAAAAGATCCCGATGCGGCGATTCGCATTGGCGAAGTGATGAAGCGCAGCGGCGGGCTTTTCGCAGCATATGCGCCTCCTTTCGAAGGCGGAGAAAAACACACCGCAGATCTTCGCGATGCTTTCGGTGAGCGGCTATCGCTCGCGCTCGTTCGCCGTCTCGATGGCTACGATCGCATTCGCAGTCTTTCGACGATGACACTGAGGACGCACTTCGGTGTGGCGCTCCTAGCGACGAATCGCCCGCGGTTCGCTTTGGCCGATCAGAAGCCCGTGCTGGACGTGCTCGAATGCATTCGCGAGGGAATGACTCTGGAGGCTGCAGGAAAGAGGCTTCTGCCCAACTCCGAAGCTTGTCTGAAGTCGCAAAAAGAGATTGCGCAGCTCTTTTCTGACGAGCCCTACGCGCTCGATCGCTCGCGAGAGATCGCCGATGCGTGTCGTTTCTCGATGAGTGAGCTCCAGTATCAATTTCCGGAAAACGCGGGGCGCGAGAGAGTGGGGGAGACGCCCAACGACGCGTTGCGACGCTTGACGTACGAAGGACTCGAACGGCGATTTTCGAAAGAGACCAAAGAGAAGGAGGAGTTTCACAAGGTGCACGAGCTCATCGAGAAGGAGCTCGGAATCATCGGAAAGCTGGGCGTGGCGCCTTACATCCTCAGCATTCACGACATCGTCGAGATTGCGCGTGAGAAAGACATTCTTTGCCAAGGTCGGGGAAGCGCTGCCAATAGCGCGGTCTGCTTTTGCCTCGGTATCACCGCAGTCGACCCTTCGCGTTCGAGCCTTCTTTTCGAGCGTTTCATCTCGGTCGAACGCGCGGAGCCGCCCGACATCGATGTCGACTTCGAGCACGAGCGGCGCGAAGAGGTGATTCAGGCAGTCTACGAAAAGGTCGGTCGCGAGCGCGCGGCGATGGTCGCAGAAGTGATCTCGTATCGCGGGAAATCGGCGCTGCGTGACGTGGGAAAAGTGTTCGGCCTTTCACTCGAAGAGGTCGAGAAGCTGAGCTCACTCGTCTCTTGGTTCGATCCCGTCGATCTCCAGCCGAAGAGGCTCCGCGAAGCAGGGCTCGATCCCGACGACCGCCGACTGCAACACGTCGCGATTCTTGCGAA
>JAHFDV010000333.1:2406-6872 GCA_023248815.1 Myxococcales bacterium | reverse complement strand
GCCTTCGGCAAAGGACGACCAGCCGCCGTTCGGGGCTTCGACGCGCGCGTAGACGGCAGGCAGCGCAGGGTCGAGCGAGAAGACGAATCCCGTCGCGAAGTCGCCGAAGACGTACCGCCCGGCCATCTCGGGGACTTCCGTTCCACGATAGACGTAGCCGCCCGTGATCGAACGCGCTTCGTCGCGCGACAAGTCGACCACCGGATCCGTGAGCCCCGTCGTGTCGCAGGTGGCAGCGCCATAACAATTTCTGCCTTCGCGAATCGGCCAGCCGTAGTTGGCTCCGCTGACGACGCGATCGATCTCTTCCCACGCGCCTTGCCCTACGTCCCCAACCCAAAGATCGCCCGTCGCGCGATCTACGCTGATGCGCCAAGGATTGCGGAAGCCCCGCGCATAAACCTCTGGTGGCGCGCCGCCCGCGACGAAAGGGTTCGAGGGTGGAACGGCATAAGGAGATCCGCCATCGACGTCGATCCGCAGCACCTTCGAGAAGAAGGTCGTCGTGTCTTGTCCGTGTTCGTAGGTGTTTCCCGTGCCACCGCCGTCGCCGAAGCTCACGTAGAGAAGGCCATCTTTGCTGAACGCGAGACTGCCTCCATTATGATTCGAGGCGGGTTGCTCGAACGAGAAGAGCTCGACCTCTTCGCCGAAGGTCTTGCCGCCGTCCGCCGTGACGCGCTTTGCGATGGTCGACCGAAGCCCTGGCGTGCCTGCAGACTTCTTCGTGTAGGAGATGAAGATCGTCCCGTTGGTCGCGAACTGAGGATGAAAGGCGAATTGGAGAAAGCCTCCTTCGCCGTCGACATTCACCGTGTTCGAGAAATCGAGCACCACTTCCGAATCGGCCCCATCGCCGGTGAAGCGGCGAAGCTTGCCTGCGCGCTCAGACACGAAATAGTGCGTCGCATCACCGGGCGCTTGCGCCATGAACATCGGCGCGTCGACGGTGAGCGCGGGGAATGCGCGCTGAAACTGTGCAGCCTTGTGCAATTCAGCAACGTCGTGCGGGATACACGTCTTGTTCGAAGGACGCGTCGCGAGTCCCGACTTCTTCGCCGGAGGCGCGTCGCTCGCATCACCGCAGGCAAAAGCCGTGGCTAGAAGAAGAGACGCGAAAAGGAAGCTGGAAGAAGAAACGGCCCGCATTTGAGCGAGAAGGTAACTGAACTTCCATGAACACGCCGCCCTTTGAAAGGCGATTTCGAGCACGTGCTAGCCGCCCGGCAGTCAGGTTTCGGATGTGTCGACGCCTTCGTCCGACGCGTCGTCTTCCGTGGAAGCACTCTGACGAATCATCCAGCGCCAGATCGTCGGCACGCCTTCGCCGGTTTCGGCGCTCGTTCCAACGGCGCGCCCACCGAGACGCTTGGTGATTTCCGCAAGCGCTGGCTTCTGGGCTGACTTCGGGAGCTTGTCGAGCTTGGTGATCACATGGATCGTGGCGAGCCCCTCGCGCTGCTGGAGGAACTCGAGAAGCTCGAGCTCTTCTTCTTCAGGACCGCGCCGCGCGTCGACCAGGGAAAGAACGCCGCAAAGATCCTTTCGCTCCATTAGGTAGCGCTCGAGGCTCTCTTTCCATTCGGATCGCTCCGTCTTCGAACGATTGGCGAATCCATACCCGGGCAAGTCCGCGAAGCAGAACGCGCCGTGGTCTTTCAGCTCGGCGCGAAAGAGATTCACTTTGCGCGTCGCTCCCGGATGCTTGCTCGTCCGCACGAGACCTCGCCGTTGAATGAGCGCATTCAGCAGGCTCGATTTTCCGACGTTCGAACGCCCAGCGAAGGCGAATTCGGGAAGGTCGTAGCTCGGGAGGTTGTCGCCGCTCGCGAGATACTCCGCATTCACGACGGTGAAGACTTCTTTGGGTGCTGCAGGTGACACGCGCGCGAGCCTACTTGCGATCGCATTTCCTAACCAGCGCCCAGCGAGGATTTGCGTGAACGGAGAGAGAAGGATACGTAGGAGACGCGCCGATGACCTATCTCCCCACAATTCTCGAGACGACTCACCTGGGGGCTGTGGCGGACGCGATGTTTCGTCCCTGCCCTACGGACGGAGTCGTACCAGAAGGCTTTTTCGGGACCTCCAATCTCCCAACGTACGTGAAACATCACGGCACCTGGAGAATGCCGATGCGCCCGAGAATGGACGGAGTGATTCGCGCCAACGGCGACGCGCTCGAGACCATCGAGCCACGCAGGGTCAAAGCGGGAGATCTCGTCGCCGTCGGGATCGCGGAAGACGGTACCGAAGGAATCTATGTCGACGGCTCCGCGATTGCCGAGCCTGTCGCCTGGGGAAGCGCGTTCCGTTTCATGTCGAGCTCCGTCAGCCGCGAGCGTCCCGTCGACTACGAGGGCTTGGCGGCACAGTTGATCGCCGAGCGCGATGCGGGCGGTTTCGTCGTCTGGGTTCCCGGTCCCGCCGTCGTCCACTCACGCGCCCGCGCCGACATGATGTGGTTCATCGAACAGGGATTCGTCGGTGCCATGTTGACCGGAAACGCCGTAGCAACGCACGACATCGAAGCCTCGATGTTCGGCACGACGCTCGGCATGAGCGACCACGGAAAGCCCGTCGGACAGGGACACTCGCATCACCTTCGCGCCATCAATCGCGTGCGCGCCGCCGGGTCGATCGAAAAGGCCGTCGAATCAGGCTTGATTCGTGACGGCATCATGGCGAGCCTCGTTCGCAAGAAGGTGCCGTACGTACTTGCGGGCTCGATTCGCGACGACGGTCCCCTGCCGGGCGTGCTCACCGATGCGGTTGCCGCTCAGGATGCGATGCGCGAGGTCACCATCAAAGCGACGGGAGCGCTCTTCATCGCGACGGCACTGCATGCGATCGCCGTCGGCAACCTCTTGCCCGCGTTCTATTTGAAGGACAAGCGCCCTGCCCCGATCTTCACGATCTGTGTCGATCAGACGGAGTTTCTCGTCAGCAAGTTGAAGGACCGCGGAACTCACCATGCCTACGGCGTCGTCACGAACGCTCAGGACTTCATGAGCGTTCTTCGCCGCACGATCGAGCTCGCGCTGGAGAAACGCGAGCACGACGAAGGCGAGATCGCCTGAGCTCGCGGACGCAGTTAGGAAAAACTAGCGAGCTCGTTCGCTAGCGCCGGCGAATCTTCTTCACGAGCGCATTCGAGAGCATCTCGGTCTCGCGCACACGAAAGACGCGCGCGAAGAGAAGAAAACCGAGCCCGAAGGCGAGTGTCGCGACGATTCCCGCGAGCGCCGTCGGCGAACGAAATAGATAGTGAAGCGCAGCGCGTGCCGCAAATGCCGCCGCGACGCTCGCGATGAGAATACGCGCGAACGAGCTCGCTACTTCCGCCCATGGGGTGCCGCTCTTCTTACGAGTGAACGCGACGAGGAGCATGAGCGCTTGGGCGACGGAAGAACCGCACACGGCGATGCTGATGCCGACGTGCCCAAGACGATCACGAAGCGTGATTGCGAGGACGATGAAGACGACGAGATCGAGAATGCTCACGACGACCGTCGTCTTCGTGTCGCCCAGTGCATAGAAGCCCGAAGCGAGCTGCCGAACGAGCGCCACCGCGACGATTCCTCCTCCTTGCCACGCGAGGGCCATCGCCGTCTGACGGGACGACTCCGCGTCGAACGCACCGCGTTGAAAAAAGAGAACGACGACGGGCAGCGCGAAGAATGCCAGAAAGACGCTCGCGGGAATCGCGACGACGAGCGAGAGTCGCAGTCCGAGTGAGAACGTCTTTCCGAATTCGGCGTGGTCCTTTTTCGCCGCCAGCGCCGAAAGCGACGGCAACGCGGCGCTCGAGAGCGCCATGACGAAGATGCCTTGCGGAAAATCGCAGATGCGCTGCGCCCAAGTGAAGAAGCTCTGTGATCCCTCGCCGAGCTCCGAGAGAAAGCGGCGAGAGAGAATGAGATCGATGTAGTAGATGCCGATGCCAACCGTCATCGGGAGCAAGCGTCGACCCACTTCGCGGACGCCCGGATCGCGAAAGTCGATCTTCGGCATCGCGGCATAGCCGATCTTCGCGAGCGCGGGAGCCTGCGCCGCCATCTGCGCCACACCTCCGACGAGCGCGCCGACGGCGAGTGCGACGCCCACGTCGATTCCGTGAAGACGCAGCGTCGGCGGAAGCAAGAGCGCAGAGGCGATGAAGCCGACGTTCAGGAGGGATGGGGCGAAGGCCGCCACCGCGAACTTGCGGTTCGCCTGGAGCGCCGCCATCCCGAGCGCCGTGGAGCCCACGAAAAATACGTATGGAAATACAAGCCGGGTGATGAGCGCCGTGCGCTCGAAGACCTCGCCTTCGTGGCCCGACGCAAAAAGCGCCGTGAGTGGCCGCGCGAAAACGACGCCGAGAATGGAGACAATCGTGAGAAGGAGCCACGAAACGCCGCGAATCTTGCGAAAGAACTCGCGCGCGGCTTCCTCTCCTTCGTTCGCGAGCTTGCCCGAAAGGA
>JAHFDV010000333.1:0-2396 GCA_023248815.1 Myxococcales bacterium | reverse complement strand
CGACCGCGCTCGAGACGGCACCCTCTCCCAAGAGCTGGCGCAAGGCGTTGGGAATCGTAAACGCGACAAAAAAAGCGTCGGTGACGGCCTTGGGAAAAATCGCTGCGAGGACGATGTCGCGAAAGAGTCCGAGCACTCGCGAGAAGAGCGTCCCCAAGCCGACGACCCCGGCGCGCGCGACGAGAAGGCGCTCCTCCGACTTCGCTGCCGCGGGCTCTGCACCTTCCTGCGTCATTACATTCGTGCGCGGGGTGACTTGTCTTCGTTCTTTGGGCGGCAGTGCTCGCAGTAACAAAGATCGCGAAGGTACGGGTACGAGTACAGGCCGCTCCCATGACCGTCGAACCACTGAAGACGGAGTGCGTAGTTGCCGACCGGCTCGATCTCTTCGAGTTCGAGCTGCGTTCCCGAGCAGTCGATGAAGGAGATCGTGCCCGAGTGGCCTTGGCATCCGGCGCACGGGCAATACCCGCGAAGCACGTGATGCGGGTAGACGCCGACGTGACCATCTCCCCAACGAATGTGCGTTACGGTCGCGCCGCGAGGCGACTTCACTTCGACACAACGAATGCGCGGATCCGACATGATTCAGTCGGTTAGCACGAAGTGCGGGCGAAGGCCTTCTTCATTGCGGAGACGTCTCGCGTGCCTTCGATCGACCCGATCTTGCCGACGACGCGCGAGCCGATTTCGTGCCCGAATCGTAAGGCAGCCAAGAGCTCTTCTGGGCCCGCAGTCAGCTTCGTCCCCGAGACCTTTTTGGCGCGAAGAAGCACGGCCAGAAACCCGGCGAGAAAACCATCGCCCGCGCCCGTAGCGTCGACGACCTTCGTCTTGTTGGCGGCGACCTTGGCGATGACTTTCCCCTCGCGATGAACTTCTGCCGCTCCCCCGCCCCGCGTGAGAAGAACAATGGGAACGCGCTTCTCGAGAAAGCGCAGCCCCTCTTTCGTCGACGAAAATCCCATCGCGCGAAAATCACCTTCCGAAGCCTTTACGAGACGGGCGTGGCGGAGGAGCTTCTTGGTCGCCTTCCGAAGATGCTCGCGCGACTTCCACATGCGCAGGCGCACGTTGAGGTCACACACGACGAACGCCTTCCCATCGGCCTTTGCCAAGAGCTCCCAGGTGGCCTTTGCGAGAAGCGGTCGCGAGAGTGTGCTCGTCGATACGTGGACGACGGCGGGAGGCGAAAAAACGCGTTCGACATCCTTCGCCGAGATCGTCATGTCTGCGCTTTGCTCGCGATAGAAGAGGAAGTTCGGTTCTCCATCTTTCGAACGGCGAATGAACACGACGCCCGTTCGCTCCTTCTTCGTGACGAGCGGTCCGAGAGCGACGCCCGCCTGGCGCAGCTCATCGCGAAGGCGCGCCCCGAGAAAGTCGTCGCCGACACCACCGAGAACGCCCGCGCGAAACCCGAGGCGCGCGAGATGCACAACGAGATTGGCGGGCGCTCCGCCGAGTCGCGGAAGAAAGTCGCCCGTGTCGTCCTCGAACAGATCCCAGAGCACTTCGCCAAAGGCGAGCACGTCGAGCCCAGGCTTCTTCATCGCGCAGTCCCTCCTTCTTCGTACGACGTATGAACCGAGAGTGCGGCTTCGATGAGCTCGAGCCCCACTCCCAAGGCCGGGCCGCGAGTGACGTGCACGAGCGCATCGAGTGTTTCGGCATCGAGCGTGCGCCGTGCGCCGCCGCAAGAGGTGCAGACGATTCCGCCGCGCGCCACGTCGACATGGGCGGATCGTCCTTCGGGCCGGGGGCGTCCGCAGACCCCGCACTTGTCGAAGGTCATCGCCACACCGACGATCTCGAGGAGCTCGAGGCCAAAGACGAAGAGCTCTGCCGAGCCATCGTCTTCGGCGTTTTCGAGGTCTCTGAGAAGGCGTTCGAGCGAAGCCCAGAGCTCGGGCTCGGGTACGCGCGGGGGAAGTACGTGCCTCGCCCAACGAAGCGCCCGGCCCGCGACATCGAGCCGCTCGAGCCGCAGCGAAAGCGCGGGATACGGGCGCTCGATGCGCGCTGCGTTGAGCGTCGCGATGTCGCGCTCGGCGTGCGTGAGCTCGAGCTCGATGCGCTGGAGTGGCTCGAGAGCCCCCGCGAACCTACGCTTACTTGCCTGCCCCCCGCGAGCGATGGCCGAGATCTTTCCGCGCGACTCGGTGAGGAGCGTGAGAATGAGGTCGCGTTCTCCGACTGCGACGCTTCGCAGTAGGTAGGCCGACGTCGTGAGGAGCGCGCTCATGGCCCGCTGATTGATTCCGTGGACGCCGCTTCGTTAAGCGGCGGTCGTGCCGGACGTGGCGGCTTCGGAAAGCTCGGGGGGGATGTCCCGGCCGCGTGGCTTCAACACGATGGAGACGGCGAGCGTGAAGAGGATGAAGAAGAGAACGAAT
>JAHFDV010000332.1 GCA_023248815.1 Myxococcales bacterium | reverse complement strand
GCCTCCGATGGCAGCACCTGTGCAGTCGCTTCAGACGGCCGAGCCCCCGACGCAAGTCTTCGCACCATCTGCGAGCATCAGTGGCGAGGGTTCACGCTCGCCTCTCATTTTCGATACCGGATCGGTCGAGGGCGCTCCGGCGACGAAGCCGGTCGAGCCATTCGCCTTGTTCGGCTCGCCTTCGAACGCGCAGTCCACGAACGCTGCCGCCGTACCGCCGATGTCTACCGCGGCCCCCTCACTCGGCGTGCCTCCGACCGTCCCCTATCCTCCCTCCTCGGCAGGAAAGCTGCTCGACGAGTCCGAAGGCAATCTGAGCATGCAGCTCATCGCCTCGATCTTGAATCCTTCTCAGGCCCCCTCTCCGCCCGTCAAGTCGCGCGCTGATCGCCCGTCTTCCGAAGAGCTCACGATGGCGCCGACGACCGACGAGATCGAGATCGTCTCGCAATCGGACTTGGCAGACGAGGCAACGAACAACGATCTCTTCGGCGGACCGAGCCAAGAAGAAGAAGAGCCCGCACCGGCTCCGCCCCCGCGCGTCGAAACGACGAGCAAGGGAAAGAAGAAGAAGAAAAAGAATCGCGCGGCAGCAGAAGCTCGTGCAGCGGCGGCGCCCGACCCGACGCGGACGGACGAAGTTCCCTCCCCGCTCGACATGAGCTTCATCGATCGCGCCGACATCCCCGCCGATCTTCCCAGCACAGAAGCCGTCGATCTCGACGACGCGGACGACGTCGTGGTCGAGGAGCCGAAGTTCGAGGAGGCGAAGTCGAGCCCGAACGAGCGCCGAAGCCTCCCGCCACCCCTCCCGAAGCGCTCCTGAAGAGCGCTATGTGGCCGCGAGCTTCGTGGAGTGGACTCTCCACTATGAAGCCGCGAGACAGCGCTGTCGCGCGCGGCGCTCTGTCGCGCGGAGCGTCGAATCTGGATCCTGGTCGTCTGATCGACCTGAACGTGCGGGCGTTCCGAGAGCGCCCGCTCATTTTCAATCTCGAATATCTGCGGCTGGCCCATCGTCTTTTTTGCTGAGCTCTCACCGGTGAACGTACTTTCGTTCACCCCGGACAACTCTCTGTGCACTCGCACGGGGCCAGCGCCGACCGTTTGCGCATCGAAGCGCGAACGCCGGGACACGCTTCAGAAGTAACCCGCGAGCTCCCAGTGTGATCGCAACGCCTCACCTCGAGAGAACGTACGTCACTCCTGGCACGGGGCGTCCGGAAGGCTCGCGATCCGCATTTCCCCTTCCGAGGGTCGGCGGTAAACCCCGCTTTGGTGACGATTTCCTACACGAAATGAACGTACTTGCGACCCCCCCGGGCAACGAGCCGCTGCCTCCAAGAGTTCGATTTTCCTCTTGAATAGAGCTCTTCATTTGTCGATTGGCCGTCCTTGGTGATAAGGCACGGGGGAAGGAAGACGTCGCCGTCCGAGCTGTGCCCTACCCGAGGCGAGGGGGCGGCGCTAAGGTCCGCAACGACCGATTCGAGACCTGGCACAAAACTTGATGATTGAGTGGTAAATGGCTTTTGAGAACGCACCCGCGCGTGGGAAAAAGATCAGTAATGCTAATAGCTTTCACGGGGTTCGCCCCGAGGAAGAGGCGGTCGCGTCGAAAGATGCCCTCCCCTCGCCGTTTCTCGCGCTGCACGCGCGGCTTGGGCGCCCTCTTCGCGTAGCGATTCTCAGCGACTTCACCCGCATCCCCTACGCCAACGGCGCCGCCTTCCAGACGCGCTTCCTCTACCAGTCGCTCACCCGCGCAGGTCATGAAGTAACAATCATCGGCCCGCACGATCCCGATGCGCGCGAAGACGAGCTCGCTCCGGGAACCGTCTCCCTTCCAAGCGTCCCTTTGAAGACGTATCCGGGCGTGCACTTTCCGATGCCGCTCGCCGCTTGGGTCTACGACGCATCGCGCTGGAATTTCGACATCGTTTTCGCGCAGACGACTTCGCTCCTCATGGAGTTCGGCGTGTGGCTCCGCAAGATGCGCGGTATTCCGCTTCTCTGCGTCAACACGACACACCTCGTCGCCGCGTACGACGTCCTCCTCCCGCAAAAGCTCTCCGAAATCGAAGCCGTTCATGCCGGCGTCGAATTCGCGCTGAAGCGCCCCTTCGAGAAAAAGTTCGCGAGCATCTTCAATGAGAGCGACGGTCTCGTCGTCTTGAGCGAGGGCCTGCGCCGCTACTGGCGTGAGCGCGGCGTTACCGTTCCGATTCATGTAATTCCACGCGCTGTACAGCCGCAGCACTTCGATCGTCCGCTCGGCCCCGATCCTTACACGGAGATCGGCGCTGGACACGGTCGTCGCCTGCTCTGTGCGGGTCGCCACACGCGTGAAAAGTCGCAAGATCGCATCATCCAGATCTTCGCGCGCCACGTCGCGCCATTCATCCCCGATGTCACGCTGACCATGCTCGGCGAAGGTCCCGACACGAAGTACTACAAGGAAGTGGCCGTCGCCGAGGGCGTCGCGGATCGGGTGCTCTTCGCTGGCGAAGTCTCGTTCGACCGAATGGCTGACTTCTACAATCACGCCGATGTCTTCGTCCACGGCTCGCTCAGCGAAACCTACGGTAACGTCATGGGCGAAGCGCTCTGGTGCGGAACTCCAACCGTCGCCTTCTCGGACGGAATGGGCGTGAGCTCGCAAATCGAAGACGGCGTGAACGGCCTTCTTCTCTCACCCGGCCATCGCAAAGGCACGAAGGAGCATCGTTCGGAAGACGATGCCAACCTCGCCTTCGGCCGCACCGTCATCGACCTCTTGAACGACCCCGTTCGCCGCGCAGAGCTCGGCAAAAATGCATCGCGCATCGCCCGCGAGCGCGCCACGCCGCGCGCCATCGAGGAGCGCATCGCGAATGCCTTCCGCGCCGCCCAAGAGCACGCCGTTTCCAGCGGTCTTCGCCCCGCCATCGCCCGTCCCCGCCCTCTCCAGTGGCTCACCACTGCACGCCACTTCTGGCCTTGGGGCGCCATCATGGGAAGCGTGTACCTCTTCGGTCACCTCCGCCCGGCGACGCCCGTGACGCGTCAGCGCCTCCATCCGCAGATCGGCGACAAGTAGAGTCGTTGGCGCGTCGCGCGCGTGTTGGCGACGCGCAACGCTCAGTCGAAGTTTTTCGTTCCTTGGGAGACCGCATCGGCAATCGGCCCAGGAATCGTATCTTCGAGCACTTGGCCGTCGTCCGAGGTGATTCGCACCTTGAAGGGCCCATCTCCGTCGACTCCCTTGTCGCCGATGAAATAGTTGTAGGACTCACGCTTTAGCTCGGTCCAAGCGCCGCCCTTTTGGAGCTCGAGCTTTGCGACGGGTCGCACGTGATTGCGCACTTGGATCGCGGTCCAATAACGGCTCGAGCCGTCTTTGATCTTGTAGCTGACGGGGCCGCTGACGTCGCAGCGCACGGGTTCCCACGAGATCTTCACGCGTCCGGCCTTCGGCTCGGCAAGCTTGGCAAAGGCTTCGCGGCTGAGATCGAGGTCACCCTTTTTGCACTCCGGGCAGAGGTCGACGATGCGCACGACGAGCGTCCCTTTGGGTCCCGTGATCTTCGCGCAACTCCCACATGGCGCCGAATTCCCATATTGCGGCGCGTTCATCGCGGCGACGTCGAGATCGTTCGGACTGGGGTCGAAGGAGCACGCGCCAGCTCCGGTTGCATCGTAGTAGGTGATCTCGCCTTCGTTCGTCGCGCCGATGGGCTCCGTGGAGACGTTGTTGCCGCCCTTTCCACTGTCACCCGTCGTGCTCGCTCCTGCGTCTGCGCCGGACGTTGCATCGACGGGCGCGTCGTCACTGCTGCAGGCGAAGAGAACGAGCGCGAGCGAAGCCGAGACGATCTTCATCGTCTCATTCTACGCGCACGGCGCGCTCACAAGCTGGAGAGAAATCGCAGGAGCGCCGCGCGATCTTCGCGCGACATCGTTCGGAAACGCTCTTTGGCGGCCTCCGCTTCACCGCTGTGCCAAAGAATCGCTTCGGCGATGCCGCGCGCGCGTCCGTCGTGAAGGAGGAAGTCGTGCTTGCTCACCGTTTGTGTGAGACCGATTCCCCAGAGAGGCGTCGTGCGCCACTCGACTCCCGTGGCCTCGCCGTCGGGACGATGATCGGCCAATCCCTCGCCCATGTCGTGGAGGAGCATGTCCGTGAAGGGGCGAATTACCTGATGCGCGAGAGCAGGAAAGCCGGGGGCGTCTCCGGTCTCCACGAGCGGCGTGTGACAGCTCGTGCACTTGGCTTCTTTGAAGAGACTCTCGCCACGACGGACGACGACATCGTTGATGTCGCGTCGCGCAGGAACGGCGAGCGCGGATTCGTAGCCGACGAGCTGTGTGATCTTGGCATCGACGAGCTCAGGAGCTTCCGGCGTACCGCCAGAAATCGCGTTGGCACAGTCCAACTGGATCGGCGGGCAATTCTCGTAGGGGTGAAGGCGCGTGGTGATCCCGATGTCGCCGTGAAAGGCGCCGGCGGTTTGGTCTTCGAGCGTCACCTGATTGCACTTCCAGCCGAGGCGCCCGAGGGCGCGCGTTCCGAGAGCGAGGCTCTGCACATAGTTCGGTCGCCCAGAGACCCCATCGTGATCGAGATCATCCGGATCCGCCTTCCCGAGGATCGTCGCCTCGGGAATCGACTCCAAGAGGCCGAGACCGATCATCGGCGGCGAGACGCGCGGCGACACCATCACGTTCGGATCCATGGGCCCAAACGCAAGCTCCGAAAAAATGTAGGTCGGCTTCCGCAACGAGAACGGCTCCCCGTCGCCGAAGGCGCCCGGCACTTCGTCGTAGTGGACGCTCGCCTTTCCCTCGGCCGGGACGCCAAGAATCGCGAGGTGATTGAACTGATCACCGTAGTTCGGCTCGTCGACCGGACCGTTCGGCCCTGGGACGCTCAATCGGAGGAGCAAGCCTTTGAAGTTCTCGCCTTCCGCGGTGGGGGGCGCGCCGCGACCGTCCTTGAAGTGACACGCAGAGCACGAGGTGGCGTTGTAGGTGGGGCCGAGACCATCGTTCGCCGATGTCGATGCAGGCGCCGTCACCCACGTGCGATTGAAAAAGTGATCTCCCAAAGAGAACAGCTCGCGCGCCTCGGTCGAGAGGTTGCGAGCTGGGAATGCAAACGCGTTCGGCGATGTGTCGAATATGGTCGTCTCTCCGCCGAGGAGCGCTTCCTTTTCATCGACGGGCGCAGCTGCGTCGTCACCCGAACAAGCGATGACAACGAGCGACGCGAGAAGTGCCGTCGATGAATGGATGCGCACGGCGGTACCTTAGCTCATTCCGCCGTGAGGTTGATCGTTAGGCCGAGCGCTTGCGCGGCTTTGCCGATCTCTTCCGAAGCGTGATGCCACGCGTCGATCGTCGCTTTGATCTTCACGCGACCCGGATCCGTGTCGGCTCCGAGAATTGCTTGATCGAACGGGCCCGGAATTTGGGCCGTCGCGGCGACTGCGTCTTGAATCGCCTTCGTCGTTGCCGCTTCGATGGCGGGGTCGACTGCCTTGAGAAGGTCGTCGATGCCCTTCCCATCGGTCGAGCCGTATCGGCCGAAGTAGACGTTCTCGATGCCCTTCGCGTCGAACGCGAAGTCCTGGAGCGTCGTGTCGCTGAAGCAGGAGTGTTCTTCTTCCTGGTCTTGGTTTTCGTAGGCGTTGTTGATGCGCTCGTTGGGAAGCTCGACCGCCGAGAGGTAACCGATTCCCTGAAGCATGTCGGTGATCGCCGTCTCGACGGGGCCGCTCACGAACGTTGCACCGTACGTGGTCGCCGGCGTCGGGTCCCACTGCACTTCCACGCTCTCGATGTCGTCGACGAGGAGATCCGTGACGGCCTTCAAGTACGTGCGACGACGATCTTGATTCTTCGCCGTGCCGCCATCCACATAGTCGGTCGCAGGGCGAGCGCCCGGTCCCGTCGTGCTCTTGTCTTGTCCCCAAAGGAGGAACTCGATTGCATGCCAGCCAGCCGAAAGGCTCTTCTCGTCGACCTTCTCGTTGGCGTCGGCGATGATCTCCTTCGTGATCGTCGGAAAGCCCGTCGGGTCATTGATGATACCCGCGTCGTCCTTGCCGGTGACGTAGTCGATATAGTTTTCATCGAGCGGCCAGCCATTGATGCGACCTTCCGGCCCGTCGGCATCGTCGATGGGGCCGGAGTAAAAACGGAATGCCTCCGATTGCAAGTAGCTCTGGCGCGCGCTCGTCCAAACGGTGCGAGCCGTCGCCAGCGTCTCTTCAGTGGGCGCCGCAAGGAAAGCGTCGATGGCGGTCTGAAGCTTCTTCGCGTCCGTGAGCGCGTCTTCGTAGTTCGCGTGAACGTTCGTCGCGTAGTTCTTGACGATTTCCGTCTTGAGCGCCGCTGTCGCCGTGTTCGTGTTGCTGTTCGTGTCGTCGTCATCGCCGCACGCAACGAGCATCCCTACGATGAGACCGCACGCGACCGTCGTAAAAGCCTTCATTCAATCACTCCTAATTCGAAGAATTTCGCGCTGCACCCGAGTGCGCAGCCAATGCCGGACCTAATGACACAGTTGAAAGCGACTTTCAACTTCATTTTCAGGAACGATTGTCGGCACCTGCATCGCAATCGGCCGCACCGCCACGATCACGGTCCAACGCAAGAGCGCTCCGACCCTTGAAATCGCGGAGAGAAGACCCACATTGGGTGGAGGTTCGGATGCCGCCCCGAGCCACTCACGAAAGCGGGAATAACCGCGTGCACACCAAGGTTGGGTAGATGGCCGGCTCTGCCCTTTACATGGGGAGGAAATGGTTTTTTCGAGCCAAATCTTTCGCCCCCTCACGCACGTCCAATCGCCACGACCGACAGAGACGCCGACGAAGTCGAGATTCGAACAAAGA
>JAHFDV010000331.1 GCA_023248815.1 Myxococcales bacterium | reverse complement strand
CCCGCCACGTTGACGAGCGCAAATACGCAAAACGCGATGAGCAGACGGCGAACGGACGGAAGCATCCGATCCGGATCGTACCGGTGCAGATCTAGGTGGAGCCAAGTTTCAGGTGAATGATGCGGTCCCCGCCGAGCGCATCCCACCTCTGACGCGCACTGTCTAAAACCTCCGAGAGATCTCGGGCTTCGTGCCCTTCGACACCCGTCGCGATTCGACCCGAGAGACTTGCCGCGCTCGCCATAGCAGGCGGGCAACTTCTCGAGTGCTGGCGTTTGCGGCCGCGCTCTATCCGAGGATGTTCTCGAGCGCTCCCGAAAGGGTCGGAAAGCGAAACGCGTATCCTTCTCTCTCGAGCTTCGCGGGGATGACGCGTTGCCCCTTCAAAACGACATCGCCCATCTCTCCGAAGGCGATTTTTATCGCGAACGCCGGTGCGCGAACGGCACTGGGCCTACCGAGCGTACGTCCGAGCGTGCCCGCAAACTCATCCATCGTCTTGGGCTCCGGCGCGACGACGTTGAACGGGCCGGCAAGTGCGTGGTCTACGGCGAACCGGATCGAGCCGACGACATCTGTAAGATGCACCCAACTGAGCCATTGCTTTCCCGATCCGATGGGGCCGCCGACGAATGCTTTGAACGGCGGGACCATCTTCTCGAGGGCGCCGCCGTTCTTTGCGAGCACGACGCCGATGCGGGGGTGCGTCACGGGAATGCCCGCATCTCTGGCGGCGTTCGCAGAGGCTTCCCAGTCGACGCAGATCGAAGCGAGCGTGCCCTGGCCTGCGGCGCTCGTCTCGTCGAACGTGGGGCCGCTCTCGTGGAGCCCGTAGTAGCCAATCGCCGAAGCGCTCACGTAGATCTTCGGCTTCTTTTTTGCGGCAGCGAGCGCTTCGGCGATGAGCTTGCCGGAGGTGATGCGGCTCTCGCGAATTTCAGCGAGGCGTGATTCTGTCCACCGCCCTTCGGCGACGTTCGCACCGGCGAGATGAACGACGACATCTGCGCCGTCGAGCGCTTCTTGCCAGGCCCCCGCTTTGGTCGGCGTCCATGCGACTTGCTCGACGCCGTCTTTCTTCTCTCCCGAGCTCCTGGAAAGAATCGTCACGCGATGACCCGCGCTCACGAGATCTCTCGAGAGGGCTTTACCCACGAGGCCCGTGCCTCCCGTGATGATCCAACGTTCGTTCGCCATGTGCCCGCGAGCATGGGGGCCGCGCGAACTTCCGACAAGCGACAACTCGTCAGACGCCGCCGAGGTAGGCCTTTTGAATCTCTTCGTTCTTCGCGAGATCTTTCGCGTCGCCTTCGAGCGACACTTCCCCTGTGCGGAGCACGTAGGCGCGGCGACTCACCGAGAGCGCGAGACGCGTGTTTTGTTCGACGAGAAGAATCGTCATGCCGGCTTCTGCGATCGTGCGAATGGCCGCAAAGATCTGCTGCGCGAGCTTTGGCGCGATTCCGAGTGATGGCTCGTCGAGTAGGAGGAGCGAAGGGCGGGCCATGAGCGCTCGTCCGATCGCCAGCATCTGTTGCTCACCGCCAGAAAGCGTTCCGCCGTCCTGGCCGAGGCGTTCGCCGAGGCGCGGAAAAAGCTTCGTAACGTCTTCCATCGTCTCTGCCATCGTCTGACGATGTTTGTGATGAAAGGCTCCGAGCTCGAGGTTCTCGCGCACGGTGAGATTCGGAAATATCGCGCGACCCTCGGGAACGAGTGAGATCCCCGCTTCCACGACTTCTTCGGTGCTCATGGCTCCGAGATCGCGATCGTCGTAGCGAATCGTGCCCGCCGTGATCGGCAGAAGGCGCGAGATCGTCTTCAGCGTGGTCGTCTTACCCGCGCCGTTCGCGCCGATGACCGAGACGATTTCTCCTTGATCGATCGAGAGAGAAATCCCTTTCAACGCACGGATACCGCCGTAGTGAACCTCGAGCCCTTCGATGGAGAGAAGGGGAGTACCGGTCTTCGTGCGCAGAGCACGCGTGGGGTGCGCAATTCTCATGAGTGCGCCTCAGGGGCGTTCGGATCTTTTACCGGAAGCTCGACGGCGGGAACGTCCGTCCCCTGACCCATCGCGAGCGATTCGTCTCCGAGGTACGCCGCGAGAACTTTTTCGTCGGTTCGGATTTGCTCGGGAGTTCCGTAGGCGATGGGCTCTCCGTGGTCGAGCACTTGAATCTCGTCGCAGACGCCCATGACGACCTGCATGTTGTGCTCGACGAGGACCACGGTGAGGTCGAACGTGTCACGCAGCCAGCGAATCTGCTTCTTGAGTCCTTCGGCCTCGCCGTAGTTCATTCCCGCGGCGGGCTCGTCGAGCAAGAGCACCTTGGGTTTCAACATCATCGCGCGCGCAATCTCGAGCTTGCGTTGATTGCCGTAGGAGAGCGAGGTGGAGGCATCGTCGGCCTTGTCGCCGAGCTCGAACACTTCGAGGAGCGAGCGCGCCTCTGCGAGATGCAGATCTTCGTCGGCATGATGATGACGTGAGCGCATGACCGCCGAGAAGATGCCCGCCTTTTTCGTCAGCTCTCCTGCGACGAGAAGATTCTCGAGCACGCTGAGCTGACCGAAGAGCCGGATATTCTGGAACGTGCGTGCGATGCCGGCGCGAGCAATGGCGGAGGGACGAAGAGGAAGGAGGTCGGTCGCTCCGAGGCGAATCGTGCCCTTGTCGGTCTTGTAGACGCCCGTGATGAGATTGAAGACCGTGGTCTTGCCCGCACCGTTGGGACCGATGAGGCCGAAGATGGCGTTCTTTTTGATCGCGAGTGAAACGTCACTGACGGCGCAAAGGCCGCCGAAGTATTTCGTGACGGAAGCGAGCTCGAGGAGTGCGCTCATGCTGGCGCTCCTTCGCGCGTACGCATGCGCTTTTTGAAGAACGGCTCACGTTCGCCGAAGACGCCTTCGGGTCGGAGCACCATGAGAGCGATGATGACGCCTGCATAGATCATCATGCGGAGCGCATTGAGATCGAGTGAGAATCCGTGAGCCTCGAGCGAGCTCGAAAGATTCTGGACGACGTCGGCGTGCTGGACGAGCTCGATGAGCTTGACCGTGACGGTGACGAAAACTGCGCCGAGGATCGCGCCCGTGACGCTCCCCGAGCCCCCGATGATGACCATCGTGATGGCATCGAACGACGTTTGGAACGTGAACGAGTCGGGCTGCACGACAGGATTTCCGTCCCGCATGATCGCGTAGAGAGCCCCAGCGAGGCCGCCACCGAAGGCGGAGATCACGAAAGACGTGACCTTGTAACGCGTCGGATCGACGCCGACCGCTTCGCTCGCGATTTCGTCTTCACGAAGTGCACGGAGAGCGCGACCCCATCCGCTGAACTTCAATCTCCACGCGACGAGCGCGACGAGCGCCGTGATGAAGATGACCCAGAAAGGGCCAGCATAGAGCGGAACGCCGGCGCCGTCCGGCCCCGAGTAGCCTTTTTTGCCGCCGAGCGAAGAGAGGAACACCGAGCCGACGTGAAAAACGGGACCGAAAAATCCGTTCGGGCCACCGATCGCGTGGACCGCCTCTCCGACGGTCTCGTCGTTGCCGAGGCGGGTCGTGGCGACGCTCAAACGAAGAATCTCTGCGAAGCCCAAGGTCACGATCGCGAGGTAGTCGCCGCGAAGACGCAAGCTCGGAAGCCCGACGAGCAATCCGAAGAGCGCAGCGACGAGTGCGCCCGCCAAGAGCGCAACGGGAACGATTGCAAACGAGTGGCCGAACGCAACGAGATAGTCGTGGTCGAACGAAGTTGGCGGAAGAGTTCCTCCGCCGAACGACGTGTGCATCGCAGAGACGATGAGCGCTGCGGTGTACGCGCCGAGTGCCATGAAACCTGCGTGGCCGATGGAGAACTGCCCGGCCATGCCGTTGATGACGTTCAACGACAGCGCGACGACTGCATTGCAGCAGATCGTCATGAGGATATTGCGGACCGAGCTATCCTCGATGAGACGCGGCAGCAGGAACTCGGCGACGAGCGCTACGAGGAGCGAGCCGACGACGAAGATCGCACCCCCAAATCGATCTTTGGCGGAGCGCGGCTTCTCGTGCCCCTTCTTCGACTCGTCCGCCTGCTTCGCTGAATCCATCGTCCGCGTCTTTGCGAGTTACTTCACGACGCGCAGATACGGCGGAAGCTCTTTCTTCTTCTTCGCCGCTTTGGGCGCAGGCTTCTCGTTGCCGTGCTTCGAATGGTCGCTGTTGGCGCCGGCGGGAGCTGCGCTGGGCTCGATCGGAAGGTCCGCTCGTGCAGGTTCGGGGGCAGCTTGAGGACGCCCAATCGGAACGATCGCCGGTCGCGTGAGAACCGATGGGCTCTCTTTGCTCGCGCCCTTCTTGGGACTCTTGACGGCTTTGCTCGTCGCGCTCTTCGCGGCGCGTCCGATCGCCACTTCGGCTTTTTTCTTGTCGTCGCGAGTGCGGTCCGTTGCAGACGCCACGGTCGCTTCTTCGGCTGCGGCTCCTTCGCTAGCCCCGGCGCGCTTGCCACCCTTCTTCGCGCGCTTCTCGTCGAGTGAGGTGGGCGGTTCGGGAGGAGGCGGCGGTACGGCGGAGAGCTTCGGGCGCTTCTGTTCGCTCGTGAGCTCCTTGGCGAGCGGGCTTTCGGGGGGCACGTCTTCTGGCCAGACCGCCGCTTTGCCGTCGCGCGTGACCATCGCGAAGATCGCGGTCCACGGGAGCACACAGGAGAACGGAGTTCGATTGAAGCTCAACGTGCAGCGAATGCCGTGCTCACCGACATCGAGATCGGGAATGGGCACAGGCGTGTTCAAGCCGATGTCGAGCGCGACCTGCGGCTGCTTTCGCAGGTAATCAGGCAACGCGACTCCGCTCTTGCGCGGGTCGAGATGGAACTGCACGAGCGAGGTCTCGAGAAGATAGAGCGCGACGTCTTTTTTCGCGACCGGGCCTTGCATGAACCCCCTGGTCTACTACGTTCTTCGCGAATTCGGAAAGGGAGAGATTGGCCGCGCCACCCGAGTTCGAACGCGTCATTCTCGATACGAGAAGCGTTGCGCGCGTCGTCCCAGACGGGGTCTTCGATGCCTTTGCGTGGAGCGCATCATCCACGCTCGAGTGGCAAAGGCCGATCGCGTGGGACGCGACGACTCAGCTTTCTCCCGATTTGCCCGAACGACTCCTCTTCGTCTTTCGAGAAGACGTCGACTGGCTGCCTCGCGAGCTCGCGCATTATCACGCGCCCAAGTTCGGCTTCACGACCGAGATGATCCTCGCCCCCTACGCGATCGACGACGCAACGGATCTTCTCTACGAACGGCGCACGAGCGCGGCATCACTCATGTATCTGGCGACGGACAACCTCAATGCGCTCTTTTGGGCGCTCCATGACTGGTCTCACTTCCACCATCATGGCCCGTTCGAGGAGCGCGCTTGGACCGAATTCCAGTGTGATCTTTCGGCGCTTCTTTGGATGCACGACAACCGTGAGCGGATCTCCCTTTCGACGTCGCAATGGTCTCGGTTGCTCGAAGAGGTCGGCGTCATCACGCGCAAGCGCTTTCAAGAAGAAGGCAAAGAGGCACCGTCGGTCACGCGTGAAGCCGTCTTTGCACTTGCCACACCCCGCGCCTTTCTTTAGCTCTGGAGAGTGCTTCATTCGCGTCGCGTGCCGGTAACAGTCGCGCTTTTGTTGGCGTTCGTATCCGCGCGCGCGCAGGCAAAGGACAATGAACCTGCGCCCGCGCCTTCGAGCGACCCCGTTCCCGAGAAGACGGAAGCCGCGCCGCCGGTCGTCGAGGATCAGCGGGCTCCCGAAACAAAGCCCATCGCTCAGCCCAGTCTCGTAGATTCATCGCCGAGCACCGCACCCGCACAAAGTTCGGTCTTGCCCGTCGACCAAGGGGGCAACTCAAAGAGCGACGACAAAGAAGTCCCGCGCCGAAGCGGCGTGCTTCTCCTCGCAACGTTCGGCGGCGGCACTGCAGTCATGAGCGGCTATCCAAACGACCTCGTGAAGTTCAACGACGTCACGGAATACCGAGACGGCGGCGTGATGCTCGGTGGTCACGCCGGTGGCGCACTGATGGGGGCGCTCTCTCCTTACGTGAATGTCGGCTTCTTCGGATCCTACGGGGCCTATTCGAACGATCACTGGAAGAGCTCGACCGTCGCTGGAGGGGTGCGCCTCGAAGCTTTCCCACTCGCAGCTTTTCGCCGCGCGGAAGATCTCGGAATCTCTTTTGCTACGGGCATCGGCTCGGCGAAGCTGACGCGCAACGATGATCGCGCCGAGACGGGAGCCGCCGTCGCGCAGTCTTACATCAGCCTCGGCGCGTTCTATGAATTGCGCTTGGTCGACGCGCCGGGAGGTCACATCGTGTTCTCGCCGGGCATCCAGTCCGACTTCGTCTTCGGGCAAACGGGCAGCGCGCGCTCGGTATCGCTTTCGGGGAGGCTCGCATTCTATGGCGGGCCCTGACTCCCGTCCCGATCCATTCGGACTCATCGGCCGAACGCTCGAAGGCCAATACCGGATCGACGCCGTGGTCGGCGAAGGCGGGTTCAGCATCGTTTATCGCGGACGTCACGTCGGACTCGACGAGCTCATCGCGATCAAGTGTTTGAAGCTCGAGGCCTCACTCGGCGCCGCGCTCATCGAGTCGTTCGTGCATCGCTTCCGTGACGAAGGACGAATCCTCTACCGCTTGTCGCAAGGCAACTTGCACGTCGTGCGGTGCATTGCGAGCGGTACGACGGTGGCGACAGGAACGAGCGCGCTCGTCCCGTACACGGTGCTCGAATGGCTCGACGGAAAATCGCTCGCCGAGGAGCTCGAGGCGCGTCGCGCGAGAAGTGCTCCAGGGCGAACGATTGCAGAGACGATTGCGCTCTTGGATACGGCGGCCGACGCCGTC
>JAHFDV010000330.1:3281-6898 GCA_023248815.1 Myxococcales bacterium | reverse complement strand
CGAGCAGCAGGAGACGCCCGTTTCAAAGGTCGTTTCGTTGATTGCGCTGAGTGTCGTCCTTGCGGCAGGAGCCCATCGCGAGGTGCTCGCAATCTTGATGCGGTCCTTCGAAGTCTTTCCCGTGGGCATGGGATTTCACGCCGAGCGCACGTCGCTCGCGCTCGTGAATCTCGCTTCGGGGGCAATGGCGCAAGGTGTGCGCTTGGGCCTCCCTGCGCTAGCGGTTTCGTTGATTTTGCAGACTGCGCTCGCGCTCGTCGCCCGCGCCGCCCCGCAGCTCCAGATCTTCAACGTCGGCTTCACCGTGATGGTCGCCGGAGGAATGCTCGCGTTCATGGGCTCGCTCGACGGCGTCGTGATGAAGCTCGGCGAGAGCGCCCACATGATCGGTCCCAACGTAGAGAGAATCTTGGAGATGGCGCGCTAGTCAGATGTCAGAGGAGAGCGAAAAGCAGTTCGAGGCGTCGGACCAAAAGAAGTCCGACGCCCGAAAAGAAGGTAGATTTCCACGTTCTCGTGATGCGGGAGGCGTCGTTGCGCTCGGGAGCGTCCTCGGCGTGCTCGTCGGTTGTCGCGGCTTGATGCTCGACGGAGTTCGCAATCTCTTCACGATGTTCTTCAACGGTCTCGGCGCGTTCGAGCGCGGAGAGACGGAGGTGCTGGCACGTGTCGCCGTGATGACGTTCATCACCGTGGCGCTTCCCGTAGGCGCGCTCGCGGCATTCGCGTCGATGGGAATCGGGCTCGTCCAGTCCAAGATGCTCATCAATTTCGATCTCGTGGCGTTCAAACCCGAACGTTTGAATCCAATGGGCAAACTGAAGGAGCTGCTCTCGCCGAAGCACGGTGTCGTGGAAGTCGGCCTGGCGATTGCAAAAGTAGGAGGTGTCGGATTCGTCGCCTACCGCACGTTCATGATCGAGGAGCCGCTCTTGCGGACGATCTCGATGTTTCCCCTCACCGAAGGCATTGCGATCATCACTGCTGCCCTCGGGCGCATCGTCGGGAGCGTCCTCGTGACACTCGTGGTCCTCGCCGCCGCCGACTACGGAGTCAACTACCTGAAACTCTCACGTGAAATGCGCATGAGCCGCAAAGAGGTGATGGACGAAGGCAAGGCGCAAGAAGGTGATCAAAAGCTCAAACACAAGATGCGCTCGAAGGCGCGCCAGAACGCAAAGAAGCGTTCCATCGAGAACGTCAAAACGGCGAACGTGATCGTCACGAATCCGACGCACATCGCCGTCGCGCTCCGTTACAGCGACAAGGACTCGGCACCTACAGTGGTGGCGAAGGGACACGACGCCTTCGCGATGATCATCCGCGCAGAAGGCCGTAAGTACGGAATTCCCATCGTCGAAAACCGTCGTATCGCACGTGCGCTCGATGCGGCGTGCGAAGTCGGACAGCCGATTCCGGCGGCGCACTTCATGGCCGTCGCCAAAATTCTCGCCTTCGTCTTCAAGTTGAAAGGTCGCGCGCGCCGTGCTGCCTAAGTCTCGCTCTTGGCGCAAGCCGTGCATCAAGAATGCTTCGTGAGCGTAACTCCAGATACGGCTGTGTTGAAGACTTCAAAGTGGGATGCAGTCCTCCCGCTCGGCATCATCGGCATCGTCTTGATGATGGTGTTGCCCATCCCACCTTTCATTCTGGACATCTTCCTCGCGTGCTCGATCGCGCTCTCGATCGGCGTCTTTCTGACGACGCTCTTCATTCAAGACGCGCTCGAGTTCAGTGCGTTCCCCGCACTCGTCCTCATCGCGACCCTTCTTCGCCTCAGCTTGAACGTCGCAACGACGCGGCTCATCTTGCTCCACGGTGGTGAAGGGCAGGGGGTCGCCGGCGACGTCGTCGAAGCGTTCGGGCGTTTTGTCGTCGAGGGAAACATCCTCGTAGGTCTCGTCGTCTTTTTGATTCTCGTCGTCATCAACTTCGTCGTCGTGACGAAGGGCGCAGGCCGCGTGGCGGAAGTTGCCGCGCGCTTCACGTTGGACGCGATGCCCGGCAAGCAGATGGCGATCGACGCCGATCTCTCGTCGGGCGCGATCACGCAAGACGTCGCACGTCTCCGCCGGCGCAACCTCGAGCGCGAGGCGGACTTCTTCGGCGCCATGGACGGCTCGAGCAAGTTCGTTCATGGTGACGCGATCGCGGGACTCTTGATCACGGGCATCAACCTCATCGGTGGCCTCATCATCGGCATCGGTCGCGGGATGGACGTGGCGAAGGCCGCAGAAACGTTCTCGGTCCTCAGCGTCGGCGATGCGCTCGTTTCGCAGATCCCGTCCCTTCTCGTCTCGGCGGCGTCGGGTATCGTCGTCACGCGCAGCGCCACGGGCGAACAGCTTGGAAAAGCGTTTGGTACACAGCTCCTCGGCAAGCCCATTCCACTCGTCCTCACGTCGATCATCCTCGTCGTACTCGGCGTGATGCCCGGGATGCCCGCGCTTCCGTGCTTCGCGCTCGCGGGCGTCTTGTTCGCCGTCAGCCGCAAAGATCGAAAAAACGCGACGTCGGCAAGTGTGGGCGGAGCAGCGGCGAGTGGAGCGAGCGGGGGAACGGCGGCTGCGAAGGACCCGGCGCTCGAAGTTGAAAACGCCCTCGCGCTCGACTTCTTCTCACTCGAGCTCGGTTACGAGCTCATCTCCGTCGTCGACGCGACACGCGGCGGCACGCTTCTCTCACGCGTCGGTGTGCTTCGCCAGCAGATGGCCAAAGAGCTCGGAATCATCGTTCCTCCGGTTCACGTGTGCGACAACCTCGAGATTCAGCCCGGCGCCTATCGTGTGATGATCCTCGGCGTCGAAGTCGCCTCTGGAAAATGTCGGAATGGCCGCGTCATGGCGATGTCATCGAACGGCACGGCGCCGGCGCTCGAAGGCGATCTCGACAAAGATCCCGCGTTCGGACTCCCGGCCCGTTGGATCGCGGAACGCGACCAAGAGATCGCCGAAGCGCTCGGCTATACGGTCGTCGATCATGCGACCGTCATCGCTACGCATCTCGGTGAGGTGTTGCGTGAAAATGCGCACAAGCTCGTCGGCCGCCAAGAAGTGCAGCACCTTCTCGACATCCTCGCGCGCACCTCGCCACGCCTCGTCGACGATGTCGTTCCCAATCTTCTCCCGCTTGGCGACGTGGTTCGCGTCCTACGAAACCTCCTGAAAGAAGGCGTTTCCATCCGCGACATGCGGTCTATCGTCGAAGGTCTTGCGGAAGCCAGTCAAGTGACGAAAGACAGCGAGCAACTCACGGAATTGGTTCGCGAGAAGCTCTCCGCGCAGATCAGCGCCAAGTTCAAGAACGCGGAAGGCGCGGTCGTGGCGCTCACCATCGGTCCACGCATCGAAGAAGTGCTCCGTAGCTCGCTTCGCGACATCGCGACGGGCCAAGGCGGCGCACCCGACCCCGCCATCCTCCGCGAGATCGTCCGCATTGCAGAAGAAGCGCAGGGAAGATTCGCTGCGATGTCCGCACCGCCCGTGCTGATTACACCGCCGGACCTCCGCCGCTTTGCGAGGGCAATCTTCGAGCGGAAGGTTCCGCAGATGGCCATCGTGAGCTTCCGCGAGGTCGACCCCTCACTGCCGCTGCACGCGGTGGGATCCCTCTCCGCG
>JAHFDV010000330.1:0-3271 GCA_023248815.1 Myxococcales bacterium | reverse complement strand
GTGCCCGCTTCGTTTAAAGCGCACCGAGAGAGGTCGTGGCTGCGGTCACGATTCGCTTTTGGGTCGTGATCGAGGCAAGGCGGGGAGGACCGTCGACGGCTTCGATGGATCGTGACTTGCAATAGTTGTCTCCGTAACCGATTCGGAGACAAAGCCATGACACCCGTCAAGTTCCTCGGAAAGACCCAAGCAGAAGCTCGCGCGAAAGCAGAAGCTGAGCTCGGGCAAGACCTCACCATCGTCGCGACGCGAAGCATTCGCAAGGAAGGCATCGCTGGGATGCTCGGTGGTGGCGGTGTCGAGATCACGGTGCTCGCGCCAGCGAAGGAGCCCGCCAAGACGATCCTCCCGCAAACGCGCGATGCGAGCCGTCCTTTCGCTCCTCGCGTCTACGACCGAGAAACACCCAAGGTCACGTCGAGTGATCCGCTCGCGTCTCTTCGCGCTGAAGTTCGCACGGAGATTCGCGCGATGAAGACGGCGATTGCGAAGCCCGCAGAGAGCCCGACGGAGCTTCTCGAAGAAGTCGCGGCGATGCGCAAGCTCATCGAAATGATGACGACGGCGGAGGACTCCAAGAAGGGCCCTTACGCGAGTCTCTTTCGCTCGACGGGAATCGAAGGGATCGCCGCGCAGGCCGTCTCGAAGGCGATTCCGATGAAGACCGATGAAGATTCGAGTGCGTCGGAGATCTTTCGTGATGCGCTCGCCGATGTCGTCCGCGTGACGTCCTCGCCGATCTCGAACAACAAGAAGAAGGTCGTCTCTCTCGTCGGTCCTTCGGGTGTCGGAAAGACGACGACCGCCGCCAAATTGGCAGCGCATGCGTCGATGGAATTGGACATGTCGGTGCTGCTCGTGACGTGCGACACGTTCCGTGTAGGCGCCGTCGAGCAACTCCAACGCTACGCCGACCTCATGGACGTCGACTTCGCCGTTGCGAGCTCGAGCGAAGAGCTCTCCCGCATCATCGGAAGCAGCACCGCCGACTTCGTCGTGGTCGATACGTCGGGGCAATTCGACGGCAAGATCAACGCGACAGAAGTCTCTTTGAAAGATGCGCCGCTGGGTGGTCGTGAGCGTCACGTGCTTCTCTGCATGCCCGCGCAAATTCGCATGGTAGATGCCGCGAAGGTCGTGCGCCGCTTCAAGGCGGTCAAGGCGACGGCTCTCTGCATCACGAAGCTCGACGAGACGACTGCACCGGCAGGGATCGTGCACGGAGCAGTAGCCGCGGACCTCCCGCTGTCAGTTCTTTGTTTCGGCCCGCGCGTCCCCGAAGACATCGGTCACGCGACGACGGGCGCAGTTCTCGAGCAGTTGGTTCCGAACAAGAAAGCAGGAGTGAAGAAGGCGTCATGAGCACACTTTCGCAAAACAACTCGGTGAAAGAATCCGCAGAATGTACGGCGCCGAAGAAGGCGTTCTCTCGCGAAGACTACGAGCGCTTTCTCCCGATGATTCGTCGACTCGCGATGCGCACGGTGCGCAAGGTTCCGAGCCACGTGACCGTGAACGACCTCATGGGCTACGCGTGGCTCGGTCTCGTCGAAGCCTACAACCGCGCTCCCGAAGGAATGCCGGAAGGCGAGTTCGAAGCGTACGCCTCGTACCGTATCCGCGGCGCGATGCTGGACTACCTTCGTAGTCTCGACCCGATGGCTCGCACGATGCGCGCACAATCGCGCCAGATCAGCCGGGCGATCTCCGACCTCACCAAGAAACACGGCCGCGCCCCAGAAGAAGCGGAGATTGCGGCAGAGCTCGGTCTCGACGGCGAGACGTATCGCGAGCGCCTCTCGGAAGTCGGACGCGCCGGTATGGCTCGTCTCGAGGTGCTCGATATCGACAAGGGCGATCTCGCCGCTGCCAACGTGCCCGTCGACGAAGAGCTCGCGCGTCAGTCGACTTCGGAAGCCGTGACCTCGACGATTCGTACGCTGCCGGTACGTCTCCAACAAGTGCTCGCGCTTTACTACCAAGAAGAGTGCACCTTCCGCGAAATCGGCGCCGTCCTCGGCGTCACCGAGTCGCGTGTTTGCCAACTCCACTCCGAAGCGATGCACCGTCTTCGCGCGGCGATTGGCAAGGAGTAAGCCATGAGTGACGGGATCTATGTCGCGTTGAGTGGTGCAGTTGCGCAGCAAACTGCGCTCGAAACGACGGCGAACAATCTCGCCAACGTCGGCACGCCTGGCTTCCAAAAGAGCCGAGCGGTGTTCCGCGAAGCGATGTCACGCGCCACGAATGGACAACTCAAGTTTGCAGCGCCCCAAGGCGACAACGTCAATGACGAAGCGGGGGCGCGTCGCTCGACGGGTCGTCCTCTCGATATCGCCCTCGGCCAGGGCTCTTACATCTCAGTGAAGACTGCCGACGGCACGCACTACACGCGCAATGGTCAACTCTCGATGGCACCCGACGGAACGATCACCGCGAGTGGCGGAGCCGCCGTGCTCGGTGAAGACGGCAATCCGTTGAAGGTCTCGCCGCAGAATGGTCCGGTGAAGTTCTTGCAAGACGGTTCCCTCATGCAGGGTGAAGCGTCAATCGGCCGACTCCGCCAAGTGAAGATCGCGGCGACCGAGCTCGTGCGCGAAGGCGGAAGCCGACTCACCCTGCGCCAGGGCGCAGCGACGCCGGCCATCAGTTCGGATCCCATCGAGCCCGAGACACTCGAAGAATCCAATGTCTCCGCGATCGAAGGAATGAGCGAGCTCGTCAACGCGAACCGCACCTTCGAAGCGATGCAGAAAGCCCTCGATACCTTCCGTGAAGCCGATCGCACCGTAGTGAGCAAAGTCCCCTCCACATGAGACCGTCACTGACCTCCATCATGCCGCATGTTCCCGTCGGGAATCCAGGCGCTGTCACCGTCGCAGATTTGACGCGACTCGACAGTATTCGCGATCTCCTCGCGACGTTGAACGATGCGAACGCGGGAGCCCGCGCGCTCTCGAAGCACATCGCCGAAATTCCGGTGCTTCGTGCTCGCATCGAAAACCAGTTCGCGCGCAAGTTCAGCGGCAAGAAGATCCCCGCCGTCGTCGACCTCATCGCCCTCGTCGGAAATCGTCAGATCGAAGAGATTTTGCTGCTTCTTCTCGAAGACCTCACGATTCTCCGCGGCGAGCTCGATGCGATCGAAGAAGAGCGCAACGACCGATCTGGAGCTGCCGAGTAACGTGCGCGCCATCGAAGGAACCAACGCACGAGCGGCCGTCGCCGTCTCTTCGCCCGTCGCCGCATCTGCAGCCCGCGCGAAGAGCAC
>JAHFDV010000329.1:6189-6902 GCA_023248815.1 Myxococcales bacterium | reverse complement strand
TTCAGCCCTTCGAGGCGCGGATCGTTCTTGTCGATGTACTTGTCTTGAAGCGACGTTGCGTCGATGAATCCCGCGGGAACGTCGGTCGCGCCGAAAGGAAGCTCCGCTTCAGCCGCGACCTTGCGATCGGAGGCGGACTCGGTCTTCTCTTCCAGGCTGCGCCAGAACATCGCGGCGCCGTCGGTTTTGGTCTGATAGGGCTCTCGTCTCATCGGTGGCACCCTGAGCAGTGTTGTGGCGGATGAACTTCGGGCGCCTTCCAATTGGCAGGCGCCATTTCAGCCTTCCACTCCATATTCGTGATCTGATCCTTCGGACGAAGGCTCGGCGTCGGATTGCGGTGGCATTCGAGACACCAGCCCATCGCGATGGGTTGGTCGACGCGAACGACTTCCATCTGATCGACGCGGCCGTGACAGCTCGTGCAGCCGACACCAGCAGCGAGATGTGCGCTGTGATCGAAGTACGTGTGCTCGGGGAGCTTGTGGACTTTCACCCACTCGACCGGCTTGTCGGTCTCCCAGCTCGCGCGGATGTTCGCGAGGCGCGCCGACTCGGTCTTGACCACCGAGTGACAGCCCATGCACGTCTGCGTCGCCGGAATCATGGCGTGCGCAGCGCTCTCGATGTTTGCGTGGCAGTAACGGCAATCGATGCCGAGCGTGCCTGCATGAAGACGGTGGCTGTACGGCACCGGCTGCAGAGGCGCGTAG
>JAHFDV010000329.1:0-6179 GCA_023248815.1 Myxococcales bacterium | reverse complement strand
GCGCGTAGCCCACCTGCAGGTTCTTCGGAGAGAAGTAATACCAAACGATGAAGGTCGCGCCGAACAACAGCAAAGGCGCGACTGCACCGAGAACCAGGGGGAGTTTATTCAGAGAGCGGGGGAAGAGTTGCATCGCAATCTCACGACCGGTCGGCCCGTGACCTCAGAAGAAAAGCGTGCGGGGCTTCGTTGAAGAACGCGTGAGGGAACTCCGGACTGCCAACAAAGCAAATCCTAATGGCGCCCTAACGGCGTGCTTATAAGGGACCTCGTGGAACGAAACAATCTCATTCTTTTCAACTCAAAGCGTTTCTCCATCTCACGAAAAGTTTGCGCTGAAAGTCGGCGGATCGTCGTGCATGCGTGCACTGGATGCGCGTACAAATAACAGCGTGACGGGCGCAATTTGTTGCATGAAGCGTGTGGTGAAAGTCACGCGTACTAGGTCCCAGCTAGCATGGCGATGTGCTCTCTTTTTAGTTGTTTCGGCGCCTCCGTTTCTCGCCTGCGGCTCCGAAGGCACGACGTTTTCTGCATCCCTTCTCGACTACACGGGTGAGCGTCTCACCTCACGCAGCGACGACCGGCTGTTCCTCGTCAGCATCGAGGCGTTCACGGGCGACTTCGCAACGAGCGAGCTCACGGTCACGACGTCGCGCGGCGCGGTGACGTGCGCGCACGAGCTCGGCGACGAATATCTACGTGCGGGCTCGCTCCTCTTGTGTCGCGAGCCGCAGCTAAATCTGTTCGACGACGCCGATAGCAATGGCGACGCCGTTCCCGTCGTCCTGCGCAGGACGACTCTCGGTCACGATGGCCAGGTGTCGACGGACTGGATTCCGCGCCGACCTACGATCGCCGCTGACGCCGGAATTCTCGAAGCGAGTTTTCGCTAGCGGGTCAGGCGGCGCGTTTCCGCTCCATGCGGCGGTCGCGAATTTTCGCGGGGACCTCTTTGATGTCCCAAACGATGCCGACCAGCGCGAGCGCGCGGATGACGTAGTACGTCACGTCGATTTCCCACCAGTAGAATCCCTGGCTACAAGACTTCGGGAAGTAGTGATGGTTGTTGTGCCACCCTTCCCCGAGCGTAACGAGCGCGAGCGAAAAGCTGTTCTTGCTCTCATCCGTCGTTTGATAGCGACGACGGCCGAACCAATGCGCGACCGAATTGATCGAGAAAGTGCCGTGCCAGAGGAGCGCCGTCGAGACGAAGAAGCCCCAAACGAGCGCGAACCATCCGCCCGCGAGAAAGAGGCCCACCCCGAACGTCGCGGGGACGATGTACCAATGGCGGTTGATGAAGACGAGCTCGGGGTATTTCGCGAAGTCTGGAATCTCCGAGTAGAGCGTGTCGTCATAGCGACGCGAGAGGATCCATCCGACGTGTGACCAGAAGAAACCGTCTTGTTTCTTCGAGTGAACGTCTGTCGGCTTGTCCGATTCCTTGTGGTGCACGCGATGATGCGCCGCCCACCAAAGAACGCCCTTCTGGCTGCTAGTCATCGCAAGGACCGCCAGAATGAACTGGAAGACGCGACCGGTCTTGAAGGTCGCATGTGAGAAGTAGCGGTGGTAGCCGCCCGTCACGCCGAACATGCGGACGTAATAGAGGCCGACCGCGAGCGCGACGCCGGACCACGAGAACCCGAGCTTCCAAATGCCGAATGCCGCGATGAGATGCACCGCGTAAAACGGGATGGAAGCCGCATTGAGAGTCGCCGCGAACGTACGCGGGCCGTCTTTGCTCTTCGTCTCTTCGACTTTGGGAGACTCGAGCTCTCTTCGCTTCTCGAGAAGGACTTCAGAGGTCGGAGCGAGGGTCGTCGGGGCCGGCAGCGTGGTCATGCTCCAACGAAGCTAGCCGGTGAGGGTCACGGTACTGTCAGGAGGACATCATTTTATGGCGGTAAACCGCACGTTCTACGGACGCTCGACCGCGAGAAGTCTCGCCTTTTTCTCCCTCAGTAGCGTCTCCACATGGAACAACACCTCTTTTCGCCGTCGCTCTACCGAGGCCAACTGGCCGCGAGTGAGCAGAGCCACCTGCTCGTCCCCTTCGAGTCGACGGAGCTGCAGTTCGAAGTCCGCCAGGGTGAAGATCCGAAGCCGCGCAACGAGCTCCTCGGGAAAGAGACGGACTTGCTCGAATGGCGCGCGCGATTTCGTCGAGAGCTCAGTGGAAAGCGGCTCGAAGAACGCAGCATCGTTGTCGACGAAGAGCAAGCGATCGTGTGCGCGGTCGTAGCCGATGTTGGCGCCGCTCATCCGATCCCAATTGCCGCTGATGGCGTCGAAGACGAACAGCGTCGCAAGCTCGCGCGCGCGCTGACGTTGACTCGGCGCGGAAGGGACGAATCCGCCGAGCCACTTGCCCCAAACGGCCCGTTCTTCCGGTGTTTCGAGCGGCAAGAACTCGAGATGGTCGATCCAAGGAATCGCCGCGCCAAAGAGCGTCGCGTCTTCACGGAGCTCCGTGGCGAAAAGATCTTTGCCGCGCGGATCCTGAGCGAGCGCGTTGGCCAGAGCTGCGCGCGAAATGCCGCGTATCGCCCCTCGCGGCACGTTGGCTTCGCATCCGAGCATTTGTGCGAGAGCGAACGCGGCAACCTCACTTCGATAGCGCGCGCGCCCGCGTTTCGATGCGGGCTTCCACGCGAAGACGTCTCCGTTCGATGCCTTCAATCGAAACGCGACGGAAGTATGACCGATGGCCTTCGCCGAGAGCACGTCGAGAAGCCCGGTGGATGCATCGAGCGCGCTCGCTCCCGCATCTGCGAGAGCTTCGAGGACGAGTGGAGGATCTGGTTCTGCGCCGTTCGCGTCGCCCGTCTTCTCGTCGACGATCACGCTCGATGGTTTCGGCGCCTGCCGCCCGCTTGCTGAATCGTCCTTACAGCCAGCGGTGAAAAGCAGCGCGCCCGCAATCAGAATCGCGAGCACTCGGCGGCGATGCGCCATGCCTAGGAACGTGCCTCGATGCGATCGAGAAAAGCCGTGATCTTTTCATTGACGAGGCCGGGCTGCTCGATCGGCGTCACATGGGTTCCGCCTTCGACCACGAAGAGCTCGGCGCCCGGGATCGCTTCCGCCATTGCGTGCGAAAGGAAGGGTGGTGTGAACGTGTCTCGTTCTCCGCCGACGATGAGCACGGGCACGTCGATGTCGCCGAGATATCCACCCGCCGTGTGCTCGCCCGCCGCGCGGAGCATCTTCAAAAAGAGCGGAAAATCGACGCCCTTCATGTGCTCGAAGTACGGTCGAAAATCTTCGAGGCGAATGTAGTCGCGGTTGATCTCACCGAAGCGCATCGCGAACTTGAGCGAGATGTCGACGGGAAATCGCGTCCAGAGCGCGCGTATCAAATGTGGGCTGTCGTTCGCGATCTTCATGATGCGAGGCAGCACCATGTCGAGCACGGGCAATCCACGAAACGTGCTCGTGAGGTTTCCGAAGCTCCCGCACAGCAAGATGATGCCGCGCACGTTCTTGGGACGGAGATGGAAGTTTTCGAGCGCCACTTGGCAACCCATCGAATGCGCGACGAGCAGCGTGGGCGGGTCCTCGAAGTGCTCGCGAATCTTCGTCAGATCGCGCGCGAGCGAAGGCATGTCGAAGTGGTTCGGATCGACCGGCGATGCGCTGCGACCGTGCCCTCCGTAGTTCCAATGAACGACGCGCATTCGCTTCGCTAGCTCGTCGAAAAGGTACTTCCAGATGAAGCCGTCGCAGAGAATCCCATCGCTGAGAAACGCGGTCATCTTCGGAGCAGCGACATCCGTTCGCGATCTCACGAAGAGACGCGTGCCGTCTTCGGCAAGGACGAATTCTTCACGCTCCGCGGTCATCCAAACAATCTCGTGCGATCCTGAGACGAGGTCTAGCGCTTTTCCGCAACCGCCCCTCGAACAAAAAACGAAGAACGCATTTCGACGGTGCGAAACACGTTCCTCGGTAACCTCGTTCCGGCGCTTTTACGCCAGTGGGGGCTTACTCCGTGTCGTCGTCGTCGTCGCCGTCGACTTCGTTGACGCTTGGAAGCTTCTTGATCTCGAGTCGCGAGATCTTCCACGCGCGCTGAACGACCCAGGAGAGCGAGCGATCGAGTCGCGCCGCTTCTTCCTTGATCTCTTGAAGCATCGACTCTGGGAAGTACAGACTCTGCTTGCGCTTGTCCGTCTTCGACTCCGTGCGAATGTTACCCAAGCTGTCTTTCTCAGGAATGGCCAAAGTGATCCTCCTCCGTGCAGTGAAGAGGCGAGGTTATCAGTGTGGAGATGTCGTGAATAGAGGAAAGATTCATTGCATCGTTGCACCTCGCCGCTCGACCTTTACTCCGCCCCTACTTCAGGGTTCGATGCGCGCATGCAGCGGCCCAATTTTCTCGTCGCATTCGTGCTCGGCACCATCTTCGGCGGGTGTGCGCTCGGCGCTGCCACCGCCGTCGCCCGCCCAGAGCGCGACCCTCTCGTTTTCGTCGAAGAACTCGCGCACGTCCTCGTTCGCGTAGAGAACGGCTACGTCGACCCGGTCGATCGCGCAAAGCTGCTCGAAGGGAGCATCAAGGGCATGGTGGCGGAGCTCGATCCGCACTCTGGCTATCTCCCCGCCGATGAGCTTCGTCGCGTGCTCGAAGAAACAGAGGGCCAATTCGGCGGCGTCGGAGTCGAGGTAGAGACGCGCGGCGACGCGATCATCGTCATCGCGCCGATCGAGGGAGCGCCCGCAGAGCGCGCAGGAATTCGCAGCGGCGATCGAATCGTCGGAGTGAACGGAGAACGCATCGAAGGGTCGAGCTATGAGTCGCTCGTCAAACACATGCGTGGATTGCCGGGCACAAAGGTCGTGCTTACGGTCGTTCGCGAAGGGGCAAAAGACGTCCTCCATTTCGAGCTGACGCGCGCAGTCGTTTCCGTGTCGAGCGTCGAATGGGCAGAGCTCGATGAAGGCGTCGGTTACCTCCGCGTGAAGCAATTCCAGGATCTCACCGCTGCGGAATTCGCGCGCGCCGTCGTCTCACTTCGCAAGTCTGGAAAGGTGAAGACGTTCCTGCTCGACCTCCGTTACAACCCCGGCGGGCTCGTCGATGCTGCGGCCGCCGTTGCCGACGAGATGCTGGACAGCGGGACGATCTATTCGACGCGACATCGCGGAATGATCGAGAGCGAAGTGCACGCGAACACCGGCGGTGGACTGACGAAAGAGCCGCTGATCGTGCTCGTCAACGAATGGTCCGCGAGCGCCGCCGAGCTTCTCGCGGGAGCGCTGCAAGACAATGGTCGCGCAAAAGTCTACGGCGCCAACACGTTCGGCAAGGGAAGCGTCCAGACGATTCTCGAGCTACCGGGAGGCGCTGGTTTGAAGCTCACGACGGCGCGCTACTTCACGCCGTCGGGACGCGCGATCCAAGCGGCGGGCGTCACGCCAGATGTCGCGATCGCGACGAAGACACCGTGGCCTCTCATCAAAGAGCGCGATCTCGAAGGGTACCTCCCCGCGGTTCCGGGTGAACGCGCCGTGGTCTCGGCCGCGATCGAGCCCACGGCGATCGGCGACGCGAGCGTACCGCGCGTGCTTCGCGCAAAAGAGCTACCGAGAGATCCGCGCAAAGGCGAAGACGAAACGTTGCGAGCGGCCTTCGAAGCGCTCGTGAAGAAGTAGGGGCGCGACGCAGCTCAGGGCGCAGGCTTGAGATCGCCCGCGCGCCAGACCGTCGGATCGGAGCCGATCTCGGAAACGAGAACGCGCGTGCGGCCAGCGCTCGCTTCGTGAACGGAGACGACGATGATGTCTCCACCGCGCTTGTAAATTCGGCGAACGTCGCTCTCGCCTTCGTGCAGAATCGGCGCGCGATCCCATTGGGCTTCACGCAATTCTACTTCGTAGGCAATGAGGACGTCTTTTGGTGTGCCAGCTTTTTCGTAGGCGCGCGCGGCATACGGAGCGCCGTCGATCGTCGAGCTCATCAAGCGGTGGCTGCCACTCGGTCGCGCGACCTTGGCGCTGTCGTCGCCTGGAGCATCTTCTCCAGCCTTCGGTTCTGCGAAGACATGATCTTTGCGAAAGGCGCCTTCGGTCCAACTCGAAACGACATTCACGTAACCGTCGGTCGCGGTCGCGCGAACGAGTCGCATCTTCCCGAACGCTGCGAGGTCCGACTCGCTCTGAAATCGAAGGAC
>JAHFDV010000069.1 GCA_023248815.1 Myxococcales bacterium | reverse complement strand
TCGCTCCCGAACTGCAACGACTCGACGGCGAAGGGCAACCCGTGCGGATCGGGCGACAACGCGAAGGTGAAGCTCTCGGTTCCGATGGAGGCGAAGGTCGGCATCCGCCTCCACAAACGCGCGACGAATCGCAGCAAGGTCTCGTGCGCGGCCCTCACGCAAAATCCGCTCGCCCCTGCCGTCGACGCCGCGGCACAGGCGGCACTCATCGCCGAGTGCGAACGCGAGCTCGGCGCAAGCCGCGATCCTCTCCGCGACGACCTCTACGATCTCGAGCTCGACCTCACCTGGGCCAACAACAGCTCGCTCGACTCCTTCCAAGTGCGATTCCCGAGTGACTCGAGCGGGCTCGGCAAGCTTCCCGTCAACGGGATCGCCGGCGGCGTCCTTCCCCCCAACGCGGACATCCAGCGCAAATACAAAGACGTCTTCGGCGTGCGTCTCGGCGGCGACTACAATGTCGTTCCCGATCGCCTCGCCGTTCGTGCCGGCGCTTACTTCGAATCGCAGGCTGAGCGCCCCGAATATCAAAACATCGACTTCATGGGGTCGTGGCGCCTCGGCTTCGGCCTCGGTGGCACCTATAGGCTTCCCGTCGGCAAACCCAAGCGTACGAAATCGGGCGACAAGCAATCGGCCATCGAAGTGTCGCTCGCGTTTTCTCATGTGTTCGTCGGCACTGCCGAGAACGAAGACCCCAACGCGAAAGGGCTCCCGGGGATTGCGGGAACCGCTTGCAATCCCTCGGGAACGGCCACGAATGGCACCTGCGCCAACGGCACGACGGCCTATCGCTCGAATTGGGCCATTAACCTCGGTAAGATCACGAACGCGGTCAACGTGATTAACCTTGGTGGAACGTATCGCTTCTAGTTAGCCGTTTTCGGGCCTCGTCTTTTCAGCCACGACGTCTCTCGAGAGTGCGTCGCCTCCTATCGCAACCAATCATTCACGCTCTTACAGCTATCGCCGTAGCGAGCTCGTCGACCTATAAAGAGGAATCATGACGCAGAACACCGCCCACAAAGTGATCATCATCGGATCGGGTCCTGCCGGCCACACCGCCGGTATTTATGCGGCCCGCGCCAACCTGAAGCCGCTCATGTTCGAGGGCCTCGTCCGCGGCGGCATTCCCGGCGGTCAGCTCATGATCACGAACGACGTCGAAAACTATCCGGGCTTTCCCGCGAAGATCGAAGGCCCCGCACTCATGGCCGCGTTCCGCGAGCAGTCGCTCCATCAAGGTGTCGACATTCGCACCGAAGACGTGAACAAGGTCGATGTCTCGCAGCGTCCCTTCCGCGTTTGGGCCGGCGACGACAACGTCGAGTACACCGCCGAAACGCTCATCATCGCCACGGGCGCGCAAGCGAAGTGGCTCAACATCGACAGCGAACAAGCGCTCAAAGGCAAAGGCGTTTCGGCCTGCGCCGTGTGTGACGGCGCATTCTTCCGCAACCAAGACGTCATGGTCGTCGGCGGCGGAGACACCGCGATGGAAGAGTCGATGTATCTTTCCGGCCTCTGCAAGAGCGTCACGCTCGTGCACCGTCGCGAAGAGTTCCGCGCGAGCAAGGCGATGGTCGATCGCGTGCTGAAAAATCCGAAGATCCACGTCGTCTATAACTCCGGCGTGGAGGAAGTGCTCGACGTGAGCAAGGGCACCGTCGACGGCGTCAAAGTTAAGAACTTCAAGACGAACGAGTCGCAGGTGCTGCCGGTCACGGGTCTCTTCGTCGCGATCGGTCACACGCCCAATACGGACCTCTTCACGGGGCAGATCGATCTCCACGACAACGGCTACATCCGCACGAAGCCGGGCACGGCGCAGACCTCGGTCCCAGGCGTCTTTGCCGCCGGCGACGTGCAGGACTTCGTCTACCGCCAAGCCGTTACCGCCGCAGGTTCGGGATGTATGGCCGCACTCGAAGCCGAACGCTGGCTCGCGGCCAACGGCGCGCACTGACTTCCCGAGTACGAGTAGACTCGGGCGAGCAAGGGATGATCACAGCGTGACGCAAGAAGCAGAAGTCAGCGAAGCGAGCGCACCGGATTCCTCGCTCGACAAAAAGAAGCACGCCGAGCTGCTCGCGCGCGTCGCTTTTTTCGAAGGCATCTCCGAGCGCGGGCTTCTGCTCTTCTCCGAAGTCACGAAGGCCGAGAGCTACGGCCTCGGCGAACAAATCTTCAGCTTCGGCGACCCGGGCGACAAGCTCTACATCATCGTCGATGGCAAGGTCCGCATCTCGCGGGATGTTGCTGGGCTCGGCGAAGAAGCGCTCGCGGTGCTGGGTCCCGGCGAAGTCTTCGGAGAGATGTCTCTCCTCGACGAATCGCCGCGCTCCGCCGGAGCCAAAGCGCATGAACGCTGCCGCCTTCTCACCGTGACGAAGAGTGACTTCGACGACCTCCTCTTCCTGCACAAGAGCCTCGCCTTCGAAGTCTTGTGGACGTGCGTGAAGGTTCTGTCCGCACGCCTCCGCGAAACGAACGAAAAGCTCACGTTCCTCTCGGCCTCAGGGAAGTTCTAAAAACCACATACGAATCGCAGAATTCGCCCGCCACTGGGGTGAGCGGGACGAATCCTGCTCGGTGCGTATTCGTGCGTTTTTAGCACTCTGCGCTGTTGGTGCTTCTCCGAAGCACGGGGGCTGCTCGGGACGTTCGGGCCTGCTTGGCGTTTCTCCGAAGCGCCGGGCATACATGAGGCTGCTATGCAGGATATATAGCGATGATCGATTGGAGGGAGAGTGGGGAGGAGCGCAGTGGCGCTACGAGTGCGTTTGCCCGATGATGGGCAACGCGACTAAGCTTGGCGACGGCGCGAAGCGATCGCGCTATCGAGGGCCATTCGAGATGCACAACGGTTCATTGTTACTCGCGGGGATGATTGCGGCTGCGGTGGTTGCGGCGTGTGGTGGGGGAGGCGGAGGAACGCCCGATCCCAAGACGCCGGAAAAAAAGGCAACCACGGCGATCGGAACGCCTCCCATTCGCGGCACCACCTTCACCGAGGACCTCAAAGGAATCGGATTCGACGTGAAGACCTTGCCGAAGTTCGGCGAGCTCACGAAGGCTCAAAAGAAGTCGCTCATGCCCCTCTTCGCGAAATCCGTCGGCATGTCGTGCGCGGGGTGTCACGCAGGCGGCGGCGAAACGCCGAACATGCGGATTGCCAAAAAGATGTGGGACCAATGGGTCGTCGGTTTTCAGATCACGGGCGAAGGCGGCGGCGCTGTCTTCTGCGACTCGTGCCATCAAGGAAAGAAAGAATTCCTCGATCGCTCCCAGCACGAAGCGCTCTCTCTCTGGATGGAAAACAACTTCGTGAACCGCCACCAGAGCGCCACCACGAAGGGCACCGACTGCGCGCGCTGCCACGGAGATCCGTTCGTCAGCGAGTTCCTCACCGCCTGGAAGAACTAACCGCGATAGAGGATCGGCCGTTCGGCACGCCCCCGGCATGGCGAGGGCGGCGCGAACGGCCTCGTTACATCGTCGTCTGCGGTTAGTTCCCTATTTTGCTTTGCCCGCTTTCGCGGACGGGGTGGGAGACGGAGCAAAGTTCGCGGTGGTCTAGGAGGCGTAGCGAAGCCGCCCATCTGACCATCAGGTGCTCCCACGAGCCCAGCGCACTATCCGCCGTCCGCGGAAGCGGACCAGCAATGGAGGACTTTTCGCACAGAACTCGAGCGCCGGAAGGCCCGTCCGTCACGGCCTTCGCCCCGTCGAGGCCGTGACGAACGGCCACATCGGGTTTTTCTGTGCACAAAGTTTGACGCCCTCACGCGCGTTCAGTAAACTTTTGAACACTGCGCAGACGTGTCACGAGATCGTGAACCGTTAGCTGTATTTGCGCGCTTTCGAACCCCCGAACTTCGCCCCTAAGGTAACCGATGGTCAACCTCACACAGCGCCAGCAAATGGTTCTCGACTTCATCAGGCAGTCGATTCAGGACCGCGGTTACCCTCCGACGCTGCGAGAAATCGGCGCAAAGATGGGTATTCGTTCGACGAACGGCGTCAATGATCACCTTCGAGCGCTCGAGCGCAAAGGCTACCTCACCCGCGAAGACATGAAGTCTCGCGCCCTTCGGCCGGTCGATGTCGAAGACGGAACGGGCCTTAACAACGGCAACGCGGCGAGGGACGCCAAGCAACTCTCCTTCATCGCCACGTCCGAGAACGACATGGTCGACGTGCAAATCCTCGGTCGCGTCGCCGCGGGTCTCCCGCTTCTCGCGGAAGAAAACGTCATCGACACGGTGCGCATCGATCGCGGCCTGATTCGCGGCGGAAAAGAGGTCTTCGGCCTCAAAGTCCAAGGCGACTCGATGATCGAGGCCGGCATTCTTTCGGGCGACTACATCTTCGTCCGCAAGCAAATCACCGCGCAGCGCGGAGACATCGTCGTGGCCCTCATCGGCGACGAAGCGACGGTGAAATACTACGAGCCCGAGCGTGACTACGTGCGGTTCCAGCCCGCAAACAAGGACATGGCGCCGATCCTCGTGCGCGCGTCCGACTTCAAGACGACGATGATTCTCGGAGTCGTGGTCGGCGTATTCCGCCGCGTTTAGCGCTATCGCCTGAAGCAAACTGCAACGGTCGTTTCGACGGCGCTCCACGCGGGGCGCCGTTTCTATTCGAGCTTCACCCCCGGTGTGACCAGCGCTGCACGCGCGAGGAGTGTTCGCCCCGAGCTTGCGCGAGATCTGTTTCGGGTCGAGGGCTTGCTCCCCCCCGAGGGGTGGTGTACGAAGCCTGCCGTGAAAACGGTTCGAACTCTCGCACTGCCACTCATCGTAATCGCGGGCCTTTTCTTCTCGACCGCTGCGTTCGCGCAGGCGCCGGAAGCGAAAGCGAAAGGCCTCCAAAAGAAGGCGATGGAGGAGGATTACCTCGCGACCGATTTCGACAAGGCGGCCGAAAAGCTGAAGCAAGCGATCGCCGTTTGCGGCAACGACAAGTGCGCGCCGCAAGTTCGTGCAGCGCTCCATCGCGACCTTGGTGTCGTCCAATTCGTCGGTCTCAATGACAAGGCGAAGGGCACGGCGAGCTTCACCGAAGCGCTCAAGATCGACGGAACGATCGCGCTCGATCCCGACGTGAAGACGCGCGAGCTCGATGCCGCGTTCAGCGAAGCCAAGAAAAAGGCCGGCGGTGGTGGTGGTGGCGGCGGCGGTGGAGCTGCGAATGCGACGCCCGCCGGCGACTTCAATCACACGCCCGTTCCGCAGCAAAGCGCACGTACGCCCATTCCGATCTACGCCGAATACCAAGGTGAGACGGCGCTCGTGAAGGTTCGCGCCCGCTACAAGGCGCCCGGCATGACGGACTGGAAGCCGCTCGATCTCGCGAAGACCGGCAATGGCTGGGGAGCGCTCGTTCCCTGCGCCGACGTGCTCCCGGGCCAGTTCTCCTATTACCTTCAGGGCTTCGACGCCAACAACGACCCCATCGCGGTCGGCGGCGATCGCAATAACCCGTACAAGGTGGCGATCAAGCAAGGGAAGATCGACGGCGAACCGCCGCACCTTCCCAACGAGCCCCCGCCGGCGACGTGCGCCGACACCGCAGAATGCCCGCCGGGCTTCCCGTGCGCGCACAACGCGGGCGACAAGCTCAAGGGTGGCGGCGAGAGCTGCGAAGACGATTCGGACTGCGAGAGCGGCACCTGCAAGGGCGAAGTCTGCGAAGCTCCGAAGAGCAAGCACAAGAAGTTCTGGCTCGGCGTAAGCGGCGGCATGGACTTCTACCTCATGGGCTCCGCGAAGGACGTCTGCAGTCTGGACGAGGCGAACAACCTCACGCCCCGTACCGAGGGCTACTACTGCACGAATACAAACAGCGGAACCTCGGGCGGCGTGGCGTATTCCAGCGGCAGTGACTTTCCGTTCCGCAACGACGGCGGCGCGGAGAATCGTCTCGTCTCCGAAGGCAACGGCGGCAGCGTCAGCTCGGGTGGCTTCCGTCCCGCGACGATTCGTCTGCTTCTCTCGTTCGACTACGCTCTCGCCGCGAACATGATGATCGGCGGCCGCATCGGACTCGCCGTCAATGGCTTCTCGGGCGATGCCTACAAGGACGATCATGGCGGTCTCGCGCCCATCCACGCCGAGGCGCGCTTCACGTACTTCTTCAAAAAGACGGCCCTCGAAGAGAAGGGCGTCGCGTTCTACGGCTTCGGCGCACTCGGCGCTTCGCGCTTCGAAGGCGGCATCGACACCAACGTGACCGTCAACGGCGAACCGACGCGTCGCAAAGTCACCGCCTACGAGATCAGCGGACCCGCGTTCGTCAGCGTCGGTGGCGGTATTCGCTACGGCCTCTCCGAGAACCTCGGCCTCATGCTCGCCCCCCTCAAGCTGAACATCGCGTTCGGTTCGGGACCCGTCGGCGTCACGCTGCAGCCCGAGCTCGCGTTCCAAGTCGGCTTCTGAGTCGACGCAGCCGAGATAGGCGCGGAAAATGCGGTGCAAGACCCGCGTCTTCTGCGCCCTGTTCGGTTGACGATTTCTCGGTTCGCGACTAACTCTCGGCCCTCCGCTTTCTCGCACCAGGTAGGTGCGTCGTTTCAGCGGAGCCCGAGGTTTCACCGTGTCGTTTCACAGCTTCTTGATCCAGCAAGGTCTCGATTCCAAGCCGCAAGGCGGCGAGTCTACGACGCAGCAACCTTCGTCCCCGCAGGGCGGAGGAGCGAGCGCGAGCCCGTTCGGCAGCAACGGCCTCATGATGCTCTTGCCGATCCTCCTCGTCGGATTCTTGTTCTTCTCGCAGTCGCGCCAGAAGAAGCAGGAAGAGAAGCAACGCGCGTCGTTGAAGCGCGGCGACCGCGTCGTCACGACCTCGGGCATCGTCGGTGAGCTCGTCGAGTTCGACGAGAAGTTCGCGAAGGTGCAGATCGCGCCCGGCGTGAAGATTCAGATGCTGATCGCTGCGGTCTCTCCGATGGTCGAGAAGACCGCCGAAGTCGCGAAGACGGACGTCAAAACAGAACCGGTCGTGGAGAAGAAGTGAATCCTTCGAGGCGCAACGCACTTCTCATCGCCCTCGGCTCGATCGCAGCGGGCTACGCTTTTTATCGCAACGACGCGTTCTGGGGCATCGCGCTCTCGGGCTTCGCCGCGATCTGGGCGCTCTTCTACGCTCTTCCCCTAATGGATTCTGGCTGGCGGCTCCGCGCGGGTTTCGTGCTGAGCACGTTTCTCGCGACCTGTCTTTCGCTCTGGCCGACGGCGGGGCAAGCGGGCCTCGTGAAGTGCCCGCGCTACATCCAAGATCGCATCGACTTCGCGGTCGTGCGTGGTCTCGACCTCTCGGGCGGCCTACGTCTCGTCTATACGGTCGAAGTCGAAGAAGCGATTCGCGACAAGCGCAACCGCTACGCAGACGACATGCGCGCGGAGTTCGCGACGATCTATGGCTTTCACAAAGGTGAAGGCAACATCAAGCGCGAAGAGCTGAAGCAGGTCGAAGAGAAAGTGCACGTCGCGGCGCCTCCCTCCGAGAGCGCGATCATCCGCGTGCTCTTCAAAGATCCGGCAGACGCGTCGAAGATCGACGAGCGCTTCCTCAAGCGATTCCAGAACGAGCTCGCGCAGTCGAAGGGCATTCAGCCCGGCGAGACGGTCTTCAAGATCCGCGCTGAAGTCGAAAGCGGCATTCGCGAGCGCGCCGTTTCGCAAGCCAAAGACACCGTCAACCGCCGCGTCGACGGCCTCGGCCTCCGCGAAGCGAGCGTCACCACGCGCGACGAAGACATCATCGTCGAAGTTCCCGGCGAAGATCAGAAGACCTTCAACAACATCAAAGAGACCGTGCGCAAGACGGCGCGTCTCGAGTTCAAGATGGTCGACGACGAAGCCGACTTCTTCGGGAAGACGAAAGATACGGACTTCCCCGAGGGAGAAGGCCTCGTTCTCGAAAGTGAAAACGCTCCCGCCGGTCCCGAAAAGACGGTGCAGACCCACTACATCCGCATCGTCAAGCGCCCCACGGAGACGATGAACGAAGCGCGCGATCGCCTGAAGCGTTGGCTCTCGACCCTCTCGGTGCCGGATGATCACCAGGTCGGCATGGAAGCGACGCGCGATTCGCAAGAAAACGGCGGAGCCGAAACGGGCTGGCGCACGTTCTACCTCTACAATCGCGCGGAGATCACGGGCGACCAGATCACGGATGCCACGACGGGTCCCAACCAAGGCGACAACGGCGGATACCAAGTCGGCATTCGCTTCAGTCCCGCGGGCGCCGATCGCTTCGAAGAAGTAACGGGCGCGAACGTGAAGCGTCGCTTCGCGATCATCCTCGACGACATCATCAACTCGGCTCCGCACATCAACACGAAGATCGCGGGCGGCAGCGCCAGCATCACGATGGGCGCGGGCAGCAGCGACGAACAACTCCAGCACGCACGCGAGCTCGAGCTCGTGTTGAAGTCAGGCGCACTTCCCGCGCCCATCAGCGCGTCGAACGAATCGCTCATTGGTCCCTCGCTCGGCAAGGACGCGATTCATGAAGCCATCATCGGCTTTCTCATCGGCTCGGGCCTCGTGCTCGTCTGCATGATCATCTACTACCGAAAGTCCGGCATCGTCGCGGACCTCGCGGTGAGCTTCAACTTGCTCCTCCAGCTCGCCATCCTCTCGTCCTTCAACGCGACGATGACGCTCCCCGGAATCTGCGGACTCGCTCTCACCATCGGTATGAGCGTCGACGCGAACGTCCTCATCAACGAGCGTATTCGTGAAGAGCTTCGCGCGGGTCGCACCGTGCGCGCTGCCGTCGAGTCCGGCTACGAAAAAGCGTTCTGGTCGATCTTCGACGGTCACCTCACGGTGCTCATCACGGGTCTCATTCTCGCGCAGTATGGCACGGGCCCCGTGAAGGGCTTTGCCATCACGCTCATCATCGGCATCCTCGCGAGCTTCTTCACTGGAGTTTTCTGCACCCGCATCGTCTTCGACTGGTGGGTGAAGGGCGCGAAGGTCAAACGTCTCAGCGTCGGAGCGGAGTTCTAATGGCGCTCTCACAGCTAACGCCCCGCACCTCGAATCAGCTTTCGCTTTCGGTAGGAGAATAAGTCATGGAGCTATTCAAGCCAGGCAAGCGCATCGACTTCATGGCGCAACGGAAATTCTGGATTCCGTTCAGCATCTTTCTCGTCATCGCGTCGACCGTTCTCGCCTTCTTTCCAGGTCCAAACTACGGAACGGACTTCCGCGGCGGCACCGAAATCGAGCTCGATTTCAAGCAGAACGTCGATGCGGCGCGCATTCGCGGCGCGATCGAGGACTCGAAAAAATTCGCCGCGCCGGACGTCGTCCAGGTGAAGAGCGATGCGCATCCGAATCGCTTCCTCATTCGTGTTCAAGACGTCAGCACCATCTCCAACGAGACGATTGCCGCCGTGAAGAACGCGCTCTGCTACCACGACGATGGCGTCGCGGTCGACGAGACGCGCTGCCCGGTCGGCGTGCGCGCCACCGAAGTGAAGTTCTCGGCCGGCGGTGACAAGATCACGACGCGTTATGACGCTCCACCCGACCTCGAGAAGGTCAAGGCACAGGTAAAGAGTGTTCCCGGAGTCGCGCTGCGTGACGGACCGTCGAATCCGACGCTCACGAATCCTCGTGATCACCGCGTCGAGATTCAGCTCCAGTCGAAGGGCGACGCCCTCCTAGTCGCTCTCCACGACAAGCTCGGCCCCGAGGTCGTTCCCGATCAGGCGCTGCGCGTCGAATGGGTCGGTCCGAAAGCCGGTAAGCAGCTCCGCGATAGCGCGCGTAACTCGGTCGTTCTCGCGATCGGCATCATCATGCTCTACCTCGCGTTCCGCTTCGACTTCCGCTTCGCGCCAGGCGTCGTTCTCGCCTGTGTGCACGACGCGATGGTCGTCATCGGCGTGTTCGTCATCTTCCGCAAGGAAGTGACGCTCTCCACCATCGCCGCGATCCTCACGATCATCGGCTATTCGATGAACGACACGGTCGTCGTCTACGACCGCATCCGAGAAAATCTGTCGCGCCATCGCAACAAGAAGTTCGCCGAGATCATCAACCTCAGCGTCTCCGAGACCCTCTCGCGCACGATCCTCACGTCGGGCTTCACGATGCTCAGCATCCTTCCGTTCTTCCACTGGGGAACGGGCCCGATTCGCGACTTCGCGCTCGCCATGGCCGTCGGCATCATCGCCGGCACCTATTCGAGCATCTACGTCGCCGCTCCGTTGACGGAGTGGATCGACACGAAGCTCAACGAGCAACAAGCTAAGCGCAAGCTTGCACTATCCTCGGGAACGGCCGCTCGCACCTGAGCGCGCAGCGCGGAACTTGGCCGCGAGGGTGGCGGTTCGGTAAGGGGAAGGGGCCATGCGCTTCCTTCCCCTTCTCACTTTGCTGTCGCTTGGATGCACGTGGGGAACGAAGGAAGAGCAGCTTCTTGCGGACTCGACCATTCGGCTCGTCGACGAAGGCGCTTCGACAGCGACCGACGAGAACGTACCGGCGCTCGCGGCGACGGCTCCTGGTCAAGGCGGCCCTGCGCGGCATGTCGTAGGGCTCGTGACGGCGGTCGATGGACTCGACGTGACGATCAGCGCCAGCGATGGCGAGCACAAGGCTCGGCTCGCTCCTGGGCGTACGCGCTACTTCGGTCGACGGGGTCAAAAGACGTCGAGCTCGGCGCTTCGTGTTGCGTCTCGAGTGCGCGGTTCAGTTGCGCTCGACGGAACATGGGTTAGCTTCCAGCTCCGCTCCCCATGAACATCGTCCCCGAAGAAGGTCCTTTCGCCACCAAACCTGTCGATGACATCGACGCCGCCTACTGGGACGCCGTCGAAGAGGCGACGGAGCAGCTGCACGAAGAAAGCTACCAGGAAGCGCTCGTCAGCTTGCGCGACGTCATCAAGACCAATCCCCAAAATCCCTACGCGTTTTACTTCTTGGGCGTCGCGCTCTTCGAAGTCGGTGAGCTCGAAGCGGCCAAGGGAGCGTACGAAGCCTGCCTCCGCGTCGCGCCCAATTACCTAGGCGCCAAAATCGCGCTCTCCCACGTCTGCCGCTCCCTCGGCGACGCCCGAGGCGCGGTCCAACGCGGAATGGCCGCCCTCACGCAAGCCCCCGACGACGGCGACGCCCTCTACGCCGTAGGCCTCGCCTACAACGCCCGCGGAGACCGAGCCGCCGCCCGCAAATACCTCTCCGCCTTCCTAGACCAACGGCCCGAATTCGAAACGGCAACCGAAGTCCGCGCTCTCATCGAGTCCTTCGACGCGGGAGCGCCAGACGCTTAAGTACGCCATTGGCTTGTAATTCGTTGTCGGCGAGCGTCCGTCCACCAGACGTAAAATCACTCTCCGAAAATCCGCGCGCGTTGCGCTCGGTGCAAAACAGGATGACGCACGAAGATCCACGGCGCTGCGAAGGCAGCGCGACAGACACCGAGGCCAAGTAGCAGACGTCTACGAAGCGACGGGCGAATCTTCGTGACCCTCGCCCCGCCGTGGGGTCACGAGGTATTCGCACGAGCGCTGCAAGTCCGCACGAAGATCCACGGCGCTGCGAAGGCAGCGCGACAAACACAGAGGGCAAGTAGCAGACGTCTACGAAGCGACGGGCGAATCCTCGTGACCCTCGCCCCGCCGAGGGGTCACGAGGTATTCGCACGAGCGCCGTATTCGGCTACTTGGACTGAGCGCAGTTCTCGAGACGAATTTGCGACGTGCCGCGGCAGACGCGGTCGGGGCTTTGCGAGTTGTTCGTAATCTCTTCGCACGCGAGCGTTCCCCAGATGCGACCCGCGGCAATCGGCGGATTGTCGGGAGTGTTTGCGAGCGGCGTGTACGTGAACGTACAGGTCTTGGCGCCCGTAGCATCGAAGACGCCGATGTCGTCGGTCGCGAACGTCGCATGGAGGCCGGTCTGCACTCCGGTCTTCGTCAACTCTCCTTGGAAGAACACCGAGCCTTTGCCCTGAACACGGACGGTCGCCGTGACCGAGAAGCCGTCACCGGAAGGGGCGACGATGCACTCGATGCCGACGCCTGCGCCCGCGACGCTCGTGCCGTCGGAAACGGGATCAGCTTCGGTGCCGACCGAGAAGAGGCGTTCGTTCTGAAGCTGGCAAATCGAGGAATCGTTTACTCCGACGGTATTGCCGGATGTCACGATGGCCGACGCGAACACCTTCGCGATGGCGGGCTCGGGATCCGAGCAGGCCGAAGCCAGCGTTCCAAAGAGGGCGAAGGGGGCGAGGCGGAAGCAATTCGAGCGGGTTAGCACCCACCAAGCATAACCTACGGGAAGCGATCCCGCGACTTTTGACCTCGCTCTTACATCTGCGCACGTGAGCGCAGTGGCGCATTTGAGGGGTTTTTAGGCTTTCGCCGCGAGGAAACCCGACTCGAGATCGGCTTTGAGATCGTCGAATCCCTCGATTCCGACCGAGAGTCGGATGAGCCCATCACCGATTCCGAGCGCTCGTCGTTGCTCGGCTGGGATGCTCGCATGCGTCATGATCGCGGGGTGCTCGGCAAGCGACTCCACGCCGCCGAGACTCTCGGCGCAAACGAAGATGCGGAGCGCCTTCAAGAAATTGGCGGACTCCGTGAGGCCGCCTTTCAGCGCGAAGCTGATCATGCCGCCAGGGCCTTTCATCTGCTTCTCTGCGATTTCGAAGCCCGCGTGGCTCTTCAACCCGGGGTAGTAGACCTTCTCGACTTGCGCGTGACTCTCGAGCCAAGCGGCGAGCTTCGAGGCGCTCGCAACATGACGCTCCATGCGCACCGACAGCGTCTTGAGGCCGCGAAGAACGAGATAGCAATCGAAGGGGCTCGGCACTGCGCCTGCTGCCTTTTGCACGAAGCGAAGTTTCTCTGCGAGGCCTTCATCGTTCGTGGCGACGGCGCCGCTCACGACATCGGAGTGGCCGTTCAGATATTTCGTCGACGAGTGCATCACCATCGTCGCGCCGAGATCGAGGGGGCGCTGCAACATGGGCGTCGCGAACGTGTTGTCGACGAGGAGCTCGAGCTTGGCGGTCCTCGCGACCTCGGCGATCTTCGCGATGTCGAAGATCTTGAGCATCGGATTCGTGGGCGTCTCGAGCCAAATCATGCGCGTCGTCGGACGAATCGCCGCTTTCACTCTGGCGACATCGGTCATGTCGAGGAACGTCGCTTCGATGCCGAACTGCTTCATCACCTTGTCGAAGAGACGGAACGTTCCTCCGTAGACATCGTCTCCGACGAGGACGTGATCGCCGGCTTTGAAGGTCAGAAGAATGCTGAGAGCCGCGCCGCAACCGCTTCCGTACGCGACGCCGTGTTTCGCTCCTTCGAGTCCCGCAATGCACGCCTCGAGCGAATCGCGCGTCGGGTTACCTGCGCGCGAATAATCCCAACCTTTGTGAACTCCCGGCGCCTCTTGCACGAACGTGCTCGAGAGAACGATGGGCGGCATTACCGCGCCCGAAAAGGGATCAGGATGTTGTCCTGCGTGAATGCAGAGCGTGTCGAGCGAAGCGTTGGTAGGGGCGGACATGCCCGGGCATGCTAGTCCCTCGATTCTCTCGAATCGAGGTCCAACGAGCATAAAAACGAGAGGGTCAGGCGTCGCCGGGCGAGAGCATGATCGGATAGGTGACGCGCACCGAGCCGCGCTCAGGAGCAGGGAAAGAGAGGCCATAGAAGCTCTTCACGACGCACGCGCTGACGGCGTGATCCGCGAGATCGCTGCCGCCGTCGTCGGCGATGCTCACCGACCCCGTGCGATCGATGACGAACTTCACTTGCACGCGTCCCGAGAGCGACGGATTCGTGCGGAGTCCGCCTTCGTAGCAATTGCGGAAGCGGCCGAAGTTTTGCCGAACGATGCGCTGGATGACCTCTCGCGGAATCGTTCCGTCGATTTCCGTCTTCATTTCTCGCATGACCGGGGCATGCGAAGTGTGACCCGTGCGACCGATGAGCCTGCCGCCGCAATGGCTGCCGCACGTTCCCGAGCCGCTGCGATCGGCGAGAGACTTCGAAAGCCCGCCGACGTCGTTGATGCCGAAGCCGAGGTTGTTGCCACCACCGCCAGGGCCATCGCCGAGAAGATTGGAGAGACCATTGCCCGCGCTGTCGCCGAGCTCTGCGCCCCAGAAGTTTCCGCTGTAGCTCGCGTCGTCTTGGCCGTTGAGCACGGAGCCCCATGGCGTCACGGGGCCGGCGGCGATGTTGCTCGCGAGGCTTCCAACGAGATTGCTCATCACGGAGTCGCGCGCTTCTTCGAGCGCACGTGCGCGGTTGAACGTCACTTCGTTGGCGTCGAAGTTCTTCTTGGCCGCCCATTTTCCATTCGTCGAAGCTTCCGGCTTTCCCATGAGCCCTGCTTCGCCCATTGCCTTTCCACCCCCGGAAGGATCATCGGCGCTTTCCGAAGCACCGTCTTCGAGCTTCAATTCGAGCTCTTTTTCGCGCTCGGCAGCTGCATCGAGATAGGTGCGCATGCGGAGCATCTGATCACGATTGAGTGCGTCGGAGTCGTCCGAGCCCATCGCTGGCATGAAGAGCGCGAACGCACCGATCAAGCTTCCGTGTGCGAGCGCAGAGAGAACCACCGTGCCGAGCCCCGCAACCGCGAGACCTTCGAAGAGTGTGCCCACCGGCAAGTGCTCGCGTTCGACGAGACGCATCGTCACCGCGAAGTCTCCGAACACGGCAACGGCCGCATGACCTAGTGAGAGGGAAGGAGACATCGGCGAGCGACCGTCGACCGTGATGCGGTCCGAGAGGAGCGCGCCGCCTTTGCCGATGAGCTCGACGCGATCGGATCCGAGCACCTCGAGAGGGAGGAAGAGGTCGCCGTTTTCGCCGACGCTCACTCCTGCGTCGACCGCGAGATGCTTCACCGTCACGATGGTCGTGCCCCACGTGAGACGCGCTTCGATCATCGTCGTCGTGGTCGCATTCGTAGAGACAAGGGCAGTGCTCGGGCGGGTAATGGACATGTTCCTCTCCTGTCGCTCGATGGCTCGAGCGAGTTCTTGATGGGGAGCGCGCGGAAACTCTTCGAGATTCGAGGAGGCGCGGCGCTCGCTTCACCAAGAGAGACATCGGTTTCTCGGGAAGGTTCCGCTTTTTGCGATCGATTTCTTGTGAGGAGCTTTTGCGATCCGCGTAACGTCGAAAACATGCGCGCTTACCGATACGTAGCTCTTCCAGTCCTCGCCCTCGGCCTGGCCGCTTATGCGGCTTGCACCAGCGATTCATTTGGCGTCGTCGTTCCGAACTTCGACGCAGCATCGATCGATGCGCCGACATCCGACACGGGCCCACTCGCGGATTCCGGGCCCGATGTCGTGGAAGGCGACGCGGCCGGTTGTCCAGGCGATCCCGCGGTCACGCGACTCTGCAGCGAGCAGTGCACCGACATTTCGACGTCGAAGGCGAACTGCGGTGGCTGCGGCTCCGCTTGCGTCGACGGCGTGAAAGGCGCGTCGACCTGTGCCGCCAGCGCGTGTACGTGCGCGACGGGGAACTATTGCCCGACGACCGGCTGTGTCGACTTCGCGACGTCGCTCACGGATTGCGGAGCTTGTGGCAACGCCTGTGAAACCGGCGCAACGTGCACGAGCGGAGTTTGTTTGAAGAGCGTGGCGCAGGCGGGCGTCAACTGTGCGCTCGCCGTCGCCGTCACTTCGACGACGATCGCGTGGTCGGACTTCTGTTCTGGCCCCGCCGTGAAAGGGTGTCCGCTCACGGGATGTGTGGGAACGCCAACTACGCTCATTGCGTATCTCGGTGGTCGCACTCGCTACGGCATCGCGTCGGCGACGAGCGGCGGAACGGGATACATCTTCACGACCGACAACAACTATTCACAGGGCCTCTCACGCGTGGACACGGCGGGGGCGGGTTATGCAGAGTGGGGAAGCGCTCAAGACAACGCGGGGCCGATCGCTTCGGATGGAACCACGATCGTGTTCGCGGATCAGGGCGCCACGTATCGGGCGGTTGCGGGAACGAGCGGCGTCACGAAGGTGATGAATATCGGCGGCGCGCACTCCGGCTTTCTCAACGGCCCGCCGATCGCGACGGTGGCGATCGATGCGGCAAGCCTCTTCGTCGCAACTCCCACGAGCATCTACCGCTGCGCTGTTGGCGGCACATGCACGGGGACGCCCGCAGCCGATCCCACGCTTCTTTCTGCGGCCCTTTCGAAGGTGCTCGCGATCTCGTCGGACGGCACGAAGGTCTACGCTTCGGGCGGCACGGACTTCAATTACGTGCCCGGCGTCACGGAGACCATCTACTCAGTCCCCGTGGCTGGAGGTACGCCCACGGCCGAAGTGCAGCTCTCCCCCGCGGCCGACGGTGGCGGAACCCACCTCGGTTTGATCGCCACGAGCAAAGCGCTCTACTGGGGATCGCTCGACGGCGGCCTCTATCGCTGTGACAAGGCAAACTGCAGCGCGACGAAGACCGCGATTGTCCCGAGCGCGAAGGTCTACGGTCTGGCGCAAGATGCAAACTACATCTATTGGATCAACCACGTGACGGGCGCGGCGATGCGCACCCCGAAGATCTAAGCGCTACTGCTTCGGGTACGTCGCGAGCCAGGCGTCGAGCGCGAGAAGCTCGGCGCCGAGGAACTTACCGCGGCGTTCGATGCCGCCTTCGTTGAGCGTCACCGTGATCGTCCGTTGAGCCGTGATGCGGAAGCTCTCCGCTTGTGACGCTTCCGCTGGCGTCGGCTTGCGTGGCGGAGCAACGAGTGAGTCGGACAGCGCGAGAAAGAGGCGCGTCGCGAGCATGTTCTCTTCGAGCGGAACACGGCGCTGTGTGAAGATCCCCGCATCGAACGACGACTTCGTGTGCGCGAAAAAAGCGCCATTCTTCGTCTCGAGCGAGCGCTTCATCCATTCCGCGATCTTGAAGGCCGCATCGCGATACGTCGTTTCTTTCTTGGCGACATCGTCCTTGATGCTCGAGACCTGAACGAGCGCCCACGAAGCCCAAACGGCATCTGCGAAGTAAAACATACCCGAGGCTTTGTCTCCGTCGACGACGTCGTGGGTGACCGCGCCATCCTTTGTGAGATGACGATCGATGAGATGTTTCGCGCCTTTTTCAGCGACGGCGAGAGCCGCCTTGTCCTTCGTGGCGTTGAAGTAGGCGACATAGGCCGCGACGGCCATTCCCGTGGCGTCGGCGTATTCGTGCGGGTCTACGCGAGGAATGCCGAGAGATCGCCGATCGACGTCGTTCTTCTTGAAGTAGTCCTCGCCGAGCATCTTTCGGCCGCGCTCGTCGTGCGAGTTGAAGTCGGCGTCTTGCGTCGGATGGAAGCCGCCATCGGGCGCCAGAAGAAACGCTTCGAGGTAGCGGCGGATGTCGTTGGCGCTCGCGAGTTGGCGCGCGTCCTTCGTCGATGCGTACGCGCGCGAGTAATTCTCGAGCGCGGGCGCGTTGAAGTACATCAGCTTCTCGAAGTGCGGATGGTTCCAGTCGGTGGCGACCGAGTATTGGAAGATCCCTCCCCACACGGGATCGATGATCGCGCGCTGCGCCTCGAGAATCGCCAATCCGTGCTCCTTCAACTTCGCGTCGCCGCGCTCGCCTTGGAGGAGCGCATAGGTCGTCGTCGGACCGAGAGGCACTTTGGGCTCGCGTCCCCAGCCTTTTTCGGTCGCGTCCCATTCCTTTTCGAGGCGAGCTTCAGCTTTCTCCTTCAACGCGAGAAAGTTGGCGCGCGAAGGAAGCACGGTCACGGCTTGGGGAGTGCCGTCTCCCGTCGCCGGATGCTCGGCTTGGTTCTTCGCGGCCTCGGCGCGATTCGCAGTGAGGAGATCGAGCAGCTCTTCGGGCGGAAGGTAGCCGCGGTATTTCCCCAGCTCCTCGGCGTCTTCCGAAAATACGATCGTCGCAGGCCAACCCCACGAGGCGTACCGCTCTTCGACATCGGGGCGTGAGTCGATGTCGACGCGAGCCGTCACGAAGTGCTGAGCGAGGTAGGCACGCACGCGCGGATCGGAATACGTCGACTCG